>NZ_JAENIK010000012.1:900000-1170301 GCF_016595465.1 Luteolibacter yonseiensis
TGTTTGTCATCGGCACCGAACGTCACCAGAACCGCCGGATCGACCGCCAGCTCCGCGGCCGTTGCTCGCGCCAAGGTGATCCGGGCCGCTCGCAGTTCTTCATTTCATTCGAGGACGACCTCATGCGGAACTTCGCCGCGGCGGACAAGATGACCGCCATGATGGAGCGCTTCGGCATGAAAGAGGGAGAAGCCCTCGAACACTCGTGGTTGAACCGCTCGGTGGAAACCGCCCAGAAGCGTGTCGAACAACGCGACTACACCGGCCGCAAGCGCGTTCTCGATTTCGACGACGTGATGAACTTCCAGCGCGAGGTCGTTTACGGCTATCGCAACGAGGTGCTCACCACCGAGGTCCCGCGTGACCTCGTCAACGAGATCATCGACGAAACCATCCCTGCCAAGGTCCGGGAATATCTCTCCGACCGCGACCAGGACACCCCCGACTACAACGAGCTGATGCACTGGGTGAACGCCACCCTGCCCGTCAATGTGACCGAGGGGGATTTCCTCAACGCCCAGAACGAGGAGGCGATCTCCGCGCTCCTCGTGGACAAGGTCAAGGAGGCCTATGGCATCCGTGTCGGCGACCTGCCGATGGAAGTGCTGGACCAGGAGGAGCGCCGCATGGTGCTTGTCGCCATCGACAAGCAATGGCAGGCCCACCTCTACAACATGGACGCCCTCCGGGAAGGTGTCGGTCTCCGCGCCCAAGGTCAGAAGGATCCTCTCGTGGAATACAAGAACGAGGCATACAACCTCTTCGTCACCCTGATGGACTCCATCAAGCAGGAAGCGCTGCAAAACCTCTTCCGCTCGGCCGCGAACCTCGAAGCCTTCCTGCGCCAGCTCCACAGCGCCCCGCAGGAACTCCACGGCGGCGAAGCCGCGCTGACCCACGACAACGTCGCCACCTCAGGCAGCTCCGAAAATCTCGACCCTTCCGCGCTTCCTTCACCGGAAGGCACCAAGCTCAAGCTGAATCTGCCCAAGCGGAAGCCGAGCTTCTCGATCGAGACCACCGGTCGCAACGCCGCCTGCCCATGCGGCTCCGGCAAGAAGTTCAAGGATTGCTGCGGAAAAGAAGAGGAGTCACAGGGCGAGGTGATCTGAATTGGATCCCCCGGTCCGCTCCTAAGGCTCCGCTTGTCGCCGGTCCCTGTCAGAGACCAGCTCCCTTTTTGGCAATAGGGAGCAAGGTCTGATTCACCGGATACCCGTGGAGCAAGTCTCTTGCTTTCGCCTTCTCGTGGAATCCTAGTGTTTGAAAGGCAACTTTCCGACAACCAACCTGAGAGGAAGCGGTCCGGTGTAACGGCTGTCCAACGATTCGCGGGGATTGTCTCCCAAGAGATAAACACAATCGGAGGGAATTTTCGTAAGGAAAGGCCGGTCCTTGATATCATCAACCCTGAATCCGGAGGGCATCTTGATCGGTATGGCCCCGATGCTGATTCCCGCCGCCGATCCCGATATCGATTCACCGGGCAACCCCACCACACGCCTGGCTCTCAGGGTAGGAGGTGTTCGGCCATCGCTATAGATCACAATATCAAACCGTTTGATTTCTTTTCTATAATTCTCGGACAGCCGTGCCACCGTCCGTTCGCCATCAGCGATGGTGGGTTCCATTGCTTTTCCGGGAATCATGAAAAGCCTGTATCCGCTCAAATAGAGCGAAAAAAAGCAGATCGACGGGCCTAGCACGCACACGGTTGCGAAGAGGATCAGGGGCCATTTTTTCATATTCGTTCGGCTATGGGGGGAACAGGATGATATCAGGCCGGGTTCGGTCTCCATCCACTCGTTCTCACGGACCGTGACCTGCTGTTATTCAAGTTTGGGACACAATTCCCTGATCCGTGCAAGCTCCATCCATCATCTGAAATCATCATTCATCAAATTTCCCTGGCCTGGGTCCGCCTTGTGAAGGAATGGACGCTTGAGTATCGCGAGGATCCCGTCGTTTGATCCCCCCATGCGACTCGACCGTTACCTCATCCGCCGGGGCACCCATTCCGGTAAGGAAGTCGCACGGCTGCTGGCTGAACAATCCGTGCGGGTGGATGGGGAAATAGAGACCAGCGGCCTGCGGAAAATCGACCGTTTCAGCCGGATCGAGCTGGGTGATGAAATCCTGCAGGCACAGGAGGCGGTCTATCTCATGCTGCACAAGCCTGCCGGCTACCTCAGCGCGACGATCGATCCGCTCCATCCCACCGTCATCGACCTGATCAACCATCCCCTGAAAGACGAATTGCATCTCGCAGGGCGGCTGGACCGTGCAACGACCGGTCTGGTCCTGCTCACCAACGACGGACGCTGGTCGAAAGGCGTGACCGAACCGAAGGAAGAAATTTCCAAGGTTTACCGGGTGAAAACACGCGATCCCATTTCTCCGGCAACCGCCGCCATTTTCGCCGCCGGAATCTACTTCGCTTACGAGGACCTGACTACACGCCCTGCGGTGTTGGAAATTCTTGATGACCACCAGGCTCTGCTGACCCTCCACGAGGGGCGCTACCACCAGGTGAAGCGCATGTTCCACGCGGTGGGAAACCAGGTGGTGGGCTTGCACCGCGAAAGCATCGGGCCACTGGTGTTGGCACCACTGCCAGAGGGAGAGTATCGTCATCTGGCAAAAGATGAAATCTCGTATTTCATTCCAGATCATCCATCGCGGACCTTTACAGTCCGCCCCATTTGACGAACATGCGGGCATGAGATTCACCCGTATGCTCGCCCGTCTGGTCCCCGCCCTCGCCCTGACCCTCAACGCCACCGCCGCTCCCGATGCGAAGAAAGGAGGCAACCCGGTGTTCCCCGGATGGTATGCGGACCCGGAAGGCATCATCTTCGACAAGACCTACTGGATATTCCCGACCTTCTCCGCTCCATACGACCAGCAGATCCACTTCGACGCGTTTTCCTCCGACGATCTCGTGAAGTGGAAAAAGCACGAAAACATTCTCACCAACAAGGAGATCAAATGGGCGAACCGCGCGATGTGGGCACCGTCGATCATCAAGAAGGATGACAAGTATTTCCTCTTTTTCGGTGCGAACGACATTCAGAACGACGAACAACCGGGCGGCATCGGCATTGCCGTCGCAGACAAGCCGCAGGGTCCCTACAAGGACTACCTCGGCAAGCCGCTCGTCGACAAATTCCACAACGGCGCGCAACCCATCGACCAGTTCGTCTTCAGGGACGCCGATGGTTCGCACTACCTGATCTATGGCGGCTGGAGGCACTGCAACATCGCCAAGCTCAAGGACGACTTCACCGGCTTCATCCCCCAGGCGGACGGAACGATTTTCAAGGAAATCACCCCGCAGGGATACGTCGAGGGGCCGTTCATGTTCATCCGCGGCGGGAAATACTATTTCATGTGGTCGGAAGGCGGCTGGACCGGCCCGGACTACTGCGTAGCCTATGCCATCGCGGATTCCCCGTTCGGTCCCTTCAAACGGATCGCGAAGGTGCTCGAACAAGACCCGGCGATCGCCAACGGAGCGGGGCACCACTCGGTGATCCACGTGCCGGGCAAGGACCGCTGGTTCGCGGTCTATCACCGGCGTCCCATCACGGAGAAGGGCGCGAACTCGCGTGAGACGTGCATCGAGGAAATGTTCTTCGACGAAGAGGGCCATATCAAACCCATCAAGATCACCACCGAAGGGGTGAAGGCGCTGAAGATTGATTGACAGGGCCTTTCAGGGCGGGGTTGGCCACCGGCCAGCCCCTCTACCACCCTCCACCAAGGGCCCCGGCCCGGACTGATGACCACGGAAAAACCGGTGCGGCCGGTCACTTCGGCAGACCGCTCAGGATGCTTTCCCAACGTTTCCTGAAGGCCGTGCTGGTGGTCGACAACTGGACGGCGGCGTTCAGCGCGCGTTCGCGGTTTCCCGCAAGCCAGTCGAAGCAGATCGCATATTCGTGGCGGCGGAGCCGTTCCGGTTCACTCTTCGAGTTCTTCACGAAATAGCGGTGGAGATAGATGAGCGCGTCCGGCGAAAAGTCCTCCCATTTCGCAGGGCGTATCTGGCCATCCGTCCCGGTGACGGTGAGCATGCCGAGCACGGTGCTGGAAATCCTCCGCACGGTTTCGCCGGATTTCATGAGAAACTCGCCTTCCGCGGGTTCACGGGTGAGATCTGTCTCCAAATCCCCCAGGAAGACGGCACAGGCTTCCGTGACCATGATCAGCGAGGCGCGGGACGCTCCTTCCGGGTCGATCGTAAGAGATTTCAGATAGGCAACCCCTTCGGAAAATTGGCAATGTTTCGCGAATTCCTCGAGCTTGGCCAAGGGAGTTTTTTCATCCCCAGTGACCGGCTCCGGTTCAGCCTCCGGGGCGGCGGCCGGAAGGACGGCGGGTTTCGGATTTCTGAGGAGTTTGGCGTGTCTCGCGAGATCGAGCTGCCACGCCCTCACATCGAAGCGCGCGCGTCCCCGGGTTTTCAATTTGGCGAGGATGCCGTCGAGATCATTTCTCGCAGCCTCACAACCCGCCAGATCGGCGGGAAATTCCTCAAAAACAGGTGCCGTCAACGCCTGACGATCCTCCAGATATTCCCGTGCCAGGTTCTGATAGATGCCGAGCCACGATTCATCCGGAGAGATTTTCGCGGCGGCCACGGCGTCGAAAAAGACGCTCGCCTCCCCGGGCATGCCCTGTTCCCAATTTTTCAAACCCGCGAGCATCCATCCGATGACATGTGCCGCGTCGCCGGGGGAGAAATCAATATCCTTCGCAGGGATTCCCGGACGCTCGTCGATTTTTTCGAGCATGATCAGCAGTCCTGATGAAATTTTCCGCTCGTCAGGCAGGCCCGACGCATGGACGGCCGTCGCTTGTGCCCGCTCTTTCGCCGCGTTGGATTTTCCATCCAGAAGCAAGGCGAGCACGGCTTCGACTCCCGCCCAGGTCCGCGTGGGTTCCTGCAGCGACGGATTTTCGCTCAACGCGATGAATGCAGGAGCGGATTTCTCATAGTCCCGCGCTTCCGTGGCGGCCCGGGCCTCCCGGTAGCTCTTCGCGATTTCCACGGCTGCGGCGGGATTCGAGGATGGAACCGCAGGTGATGTCGTGGATGAGAGCGGCTTTTCCATGTCGCGGGCGGGTTCCTCGCGGGTGATCCACCAGATCCCTGCGGATGCGGCTCCCAACAACACCACAGCTGCGGCACCGAGAGTGACATACTCTCCCTGTTTTTTCTTCGCCCTCCGGCGTGCGGCGTTGGCGGACGACTCCGCGGAATCGGCGTTGCCCGATTTCAATCTTTTCAGAGCGCTCTCCAACTGGCCGATCATCTCGTCATACGACGCGTAACGGTCCCTCGGCTGATAGGCCATCGCGCGTTCGACGATCCGGCAGGTGCCTTCCGACAAGGTGGGGTCCGCGGTGCCGAGCGGGATGACCTGTTTCTTCGCCTCCCGCAGGATGTCCGTGGCCATCGTCTCCTCACCACAGGAAGGGTAACCCGCCAGGGCATGATAAAGGGTGGCGCCAAAAGCATAGATGTCCGAACGGAAATCCTCCGCATCCCCCTCGATGGTCTCCGGCGGAACATAGTACGGTGTCGCCCACAACTCCGCCGCCTTCGCTTTCCCCCCTTGCGTGACAAGAGCCAGTCCGAAGTCCACGAGCTTGGCGTGTCCCTCGGCGTCCAACAGGATGTTGCCGGGCTTCACGTCCCGATGGATCAGGCCCGCCGCGTGCGCGGCCTTCAGTCCTTGGGCGACCTGGATGGCGAGAGGAAGCATCTCGATTTCCGGGATCTTCCCGCGCTCGCGGATCTGGTGCTCGAAATGTCCGCCCGGAACGAGTTCCATGGCGATGTAGAAACGATCGAAGGATTTTCCCGTCCGCAGCACCCGCACGACATGGGGATGGCTGAACGAAGCCGTGATGCGCGCCTCCTCCTCGAAGGCCGCGATGCGCTTCTCATCCGCCGAGTAGTCCTCGCTGAGAATCTTCAACGCCACCTCGCGGTCGAGCGTGTTGTCGTGGGCGACGAAAACCATGCTCATGCCGCCCGCCGCGTGCCGGCGGACCAGCGTGTAGGGGCCGAATTCGCGTTTGACGCGCGTGTGTTTGCCGCAGGTCGGACACTCGACATTGGAAAATGGAGCGACAGCGGCGACGTTCATCGGGTTTCCACAGGAATGACAGTAGGCGATGATTTCGGTGCGCTCCGGCATGGGCATATGCTATCTACGCGATGGAGCCGTGGAAACTTGAAACTTGCGGCAGTTTTTCCTACGGAGAGAATCGCGACGTGGAAATCCAAGTCGAAGACAGTCCGGGCGAGCGCATCGATGCGTTTCTCGCCGCACGCCTCTCGGAGCTGTCGCGCTCGCGCATCCAGACCCTCATCCGCGAGCAATACATCCAGGTGAACGGACACCCGGCCAAACCGCGCGACTCCGTCAAGCTCGGCGACCGCATCACCATCGTTCTGCCGGAAGCGGTGCCGCTGGACAACGCCCCCCAGGACATCCCCCTGGACATCATTTTTGAAGACGACGACCTCGTGGTCCTGAACAAGGCGTCCGGGATGGTCGTCCACCCCGCTCCGGGCAATCCGGACGGCACGCTGGTGAACGCGCTGCTCCATCATTGCAAGGGCAGGCTCTCCGGCATCGGCGGAGTCGAGCGGCCGGGAATCGTCCATCGCCTGGACAAGGACACCTCCGGCTGCCTGGTTGTCGCGAAATCCGACGTCGCGCACCAATCGCTCGTGAACCAGTTTTCCGAACGCAGCACGATGGAGAAGCTCTACCTCGCCGTCGCCCAAGGCATCCCGAAACCGGAGAAAGACACTATCTTCACCCACATCGGCCGCCACCCGGTGAACCGCCAGAAGATGGCGGTCGTCAATCCACCCGGCGGGAAAACAGCCATCACCGACTACGAGATCCTCGCGACGGACGCCGCCACCCTCACCTCGCTGGTGCTCTGCCACCTCCACACCGGCCGCACCCACCAGATCCGCGTCCACATGCACCACAAGGGCACTCCGCTCGTCGGAGACCCGATCTACGGAAAACCCAGCAAGGCGTCGGAACAAACCGGCCGGCTCATGCTCCATGCGTGGCGGCTCGGCTTCCAGCACCCGGTCACGGGCAAGAACATGAAATTCGAAGCTCCCATCCCGCCGGAATACAACCAGTGGCTCGATCTCCCGGGTGGAAAAGCGCTTCCGCACCACTGAACAATCTCCCACATTCATCCTATGAACGACGATCTCCTTCCCGACCTTCTCGCGGCCATCGAGCAACAGCTTGTCTCACCCGAGACCCCTTATGTCTCCAACACACTCGACAGGCTTGTCGCGCTTGGCATCGAGGCCACCGAGGCGAAAACCCAGATCGCCCTCTGCCTCGGCGAGGAAATCGACAACATGAATGAGACGCGCAAACCTTTCAATGAAAAGGCCTACCGCGCGGCGTTGGATGAGCTGCCCTTTGAAGAAGAGAAAGACGGAGACCCGTCATGAAAATTCCTCGCCGGTCGAAGGTGAAAAAGGGCGACAATAAGGCCGCCATTTTTCAAATGGAAGTTCCGGCCCTGATGATCCGGCAACCCCGCTCCTGAAACCCACAGGCCTCCCGCCGTTCGCGAGGAATGGATTCCGCGCTCCCGGTGGCAGCTCGCTTCATTGGGATCAGGCGGCAGGCCTGGTGCGGGACATGGTCCACCCCATTCCTCCCAACAACGCACAGAGCACGATCGCCAGCCAGGCGATGCCATTGCCCGTTCGTTTCAGTTTCAGGTCGATGGACATCGGTCTTTCCCCCTTGGTCTGCACGCTGCGGCCGAATGTCAGTACGGTCCCCCGCTCGGGAAGGACGATGTCCAACGAGACCGGTGCGGGTTCCGCCGCGAGCTGCTGGGTGACGATGCGGTTCGCGATTTCCTTCAGCGCGGAGTTTTCGTCGGCGGTGTTGCCTTCGAAGAACCGGTTGAACTGCTTGGGATCGTAGTTGTAGTTGCCACGCAGCACCGGATTCGCCTCGACGGCCCGATCCAGTTGGGCGCGGTCCGCCTGGGGAGTCTCGCCACGGTTGTCCATCACCATCTTCTGGCGGCGGGTGTTGAGTCCGAGCACCGCCTGTTCGGTTTTCAACTCGCGGAGTTGGACACGTGCGTCCTCTCCGGACGCCGCGTCGAGTTGGTTGCTCCGCACGGCATTGCTGAAGGCCTGGCTCGCCTTCTCCTGATCGCCCGCGGCCAGCCAGCCGTTCGCCTGATCCAACAAGGCGACGGCGTTCCTGGAGTCGATCTGCTTCTTCGACTTCATGAACGACTGGTAATCCTCCAGGCGGAACCTGCCGCCGGCCGCCTGCTGTTTCAGATCGAAGTCTCCGCTGTGGGACTTCATCCGCCAGCCCTCCGGCACCAGCACACGCCATGTCAGGTTTTCCATCGGGACATTCAACAGGGGCCCTTCAAGCCGGGACTCCTTCGGGTTGGCCGCCGAATAGACAAACCTTACCGACGCCGGACGTCCGGCTTCCGGGGCGGGAAAAACATGGAACAACCAATCCTCGCCCGCCCTCACAAGTGTCGCGCCTTCGCCATTCACCAGCACATTGAACAGCGACGCACCTGCCGGGAGTTTCAGGCGAAGGGTCCCCTTCTCCACAACCTTCATTTTAAGATCCACGGCCGTCAGCACCACACCCTCGGGAGACATCAGGGTCGTCAGCTGTCCTTCCGAGACACGGAGCTTGTGAATATCCGCCAGTTCGTGGCGCTTCAGCGTGACCGGCAGCGATCCCTCCGGATCCGCCACGCGGAAAGCCATCGCCGGAGCGACCGTGCCCGCGGCCTGGCCGAGCGTCGCCTGCACCACCGCCCAGTCCGATTTCTGCCAACCACGTGGCGGGTTTCCGGCGACGAGTTCAAGCCGTCCGCCAGCACGGATGGCCGCGAAATAGGTCGTCTGGTTGACCTGTTGCAAGACCAGCGGTTCGATCATCTCCACACCGGTTTCCTTTCCGGCACGTTGGTATTCCAGTTCCACGTTCGCATCCCCCGCGACGCCGCGTTGGAAGCGGATCTCCCACAATCCCGGCTCTCCTTCCACCGGCACAAGCCCGGCCACGCTGGAGCCGCTCGCGCGCACCGTGGCGGCCGCGGTCTCGTCCAGTCCCGGAATGCGGACGCGCAATGATTTCACCGATGCGTTTTCGATCTTGTAGCCGATGACCACACGGCTCAACAGCTGTCCTTCCCGCAGGGTGGATTCGTGGAAAACCTGCGCCGTCACCCATGGGTTCAGCCTGCTGATCGAGAGGCCGAGCGACCAATCCCCCTGCAGCAACCGATAGGCAAGCGCACCCGGACGCTTCGCTGCTTGTGCGGATTCCTTCGGTGCTTCCGACAGCTCTCGGGATTCCATTTGCGAAACGTGATTCCTTCCGGTCACACGAACCTGAAGCCCCCTCTCAGGCACCACCGTGAGGACACCGGTCTCGCGTGAGGCGCCCCGCAGGGAAATCCGGGGCACCTGCCAGTCATCCTGATTGCCCGGCGGACGGGCTGTCAGGGTCAGGTTGAACGCACGCCTGCCGATGGTTTTCCCGGCCAGGTGAAGGCTTACCGTGCGTTTGTCTTCGCTGGCCGACCAATGGCTGAGGCTCTCGCCGGTGACGGTCTCGACTTCCAGGCCATCCGGAACCGCAACCTCAAGCCGGAACACCCCGGACCGGGTGATGGTCACATTCAAATCAGTGGAAACCACCAGCCGGTCCTCCCCGAGCGAAACCAGTTGCCAGGTTTCCGCACGGAGTTCCGGAGCGACAGGAGACACGCGGACACGGGCACCAACCTCACCCGAGCCATAGCGGAAAACATGCTGCATGACGACCAGCGGATTCCCCTCGGCATCGCGTGGCAGCAAGGTATCCGTGAAATCTTCCGGATTCACCCGCGACAGCCCTGTC
Organism: Luteolibacter yonseiensis; assembly: GCF_016595465.1. Lineage (NCBI taxonomy): Bacteria > Pseudomonadati > Verrucomicrobiota > Verrucomicrobiia > Verrucomicrobiales > Verrucomicrobiaceae > Luteolibacter > Luteolibacter yonseiensis. Next base: position 909,960 of record NZ_JAENIK010000012.1, read on the forward strand.
ACATCAACAGACTCCGGCTGTGCGTCCTCGCCGAACGCCAGCGCGAGGAAACCGATTTCTCCCCCCGCTTCCTCCACCCGCAGTGGCTCGAGCTGCAGGTCCAGCGGCAGACTTCCTGTTCCACGCTGGGTCTCGACCGTCAGCGAAAAAGCCCTCTCCTGTGCAGGCTCCACGGACACGCGCAGCTCGCGTTTTTCCGGATCGAACCGCCACGCTCCTGCCGGCCCTTCGATGACATCGCTCACCGTGAAACCCTCCGGCACCGTCACCAGCAGCGAAGCCACCCGCCCTTGGGCAGGCCTTATGGAGATCTTATGACGACCGTTCACCACACCGGGTCCCGGCAGATAAAGATTGGATACCTCCGAGAAGAAACGCGTTGCCTCCGTGGCAACATCGCGTTGCTTCGGCCTTGCCTGCACGGTCACGGGGTCGGCGGGTCCGAGCACCATCACGGCCCCGCTCTCATCAACGCCAAGTCCGGCGGGCGCTTCCACCTTCGCGGCACCGGCTGAAAAAAATTCCCATCCGGGTTGGTCCCAACGAAGTGTGACCTGCCGCATCGCGGCGGGGCCCGCGGGTATCCCCCATGCTTTGGCGGGATCGGCAAGCGGCATTTCAAACGAGGATTCCCCCGTCAGGCGTCCGTCCTTTTCGGCGACAAGGAAATACACGCCCTGCTCCTTGACCACCCGCAACCCCTCGCCCTCGAAACCGCGCAACACCGCCGGGGAACGGAGGAAAAGAAACCTCTCGCCCGCCTCCGCACGCACGCAGACCTCAACGGTTCCTTGCAATCGCCCCTCCCGGATCCTCCAGTCGTGAACCATGGATTCGGCAGGTTTGAGCGAGGGTGTCTTCTCGGCCCGGGCGTCGCCCAGGCCGATAACCGTCAGACAAACCACCATGGCGGATACCGCCACTCCTTTCCCGCGCATCATCTTGAGGATTTCCGGCAGCAGCCACACCACAGCGACCAGCGCGGCCATGGCAAAGAACAATGGCGCGCCACCACGGACCATCAGGGTCGCGGCGGCGATCAACGTGACACCCGCCGCGCGCCAACCATTCCCACCCAGAAATGCTCCACACGCGACGAGTCCGATACCCGCCAGGAACAACGCCCACATCCCCCACCCTGCGGACGCCTGCCACGGGGTGAGGTTTCCGACCACCACCGACACCACATGCCCCGGAGACATGACCGGCACGGAGTACTCCAATGGGGCGGAGGAACCGGTTGCCGAGCCGGGCGAGGACATCGCGGCAATACCCGCAACGGCAATGAAAACCACACCCGCCAAAAGCGACAACCGACGTGCGGCGAGCGACCTCCCGGCACTGCCCGCGGCCACCGACACCAGCGCGGCAAGAATCAGCCCACCTACCATGAGTGGATTCCGTGCGAGCCAGCTCCAGCCATTTTCCGCAAGCCCGGAGCGCAGGAGCTCCGCGGTCCCTCCGCGCGGAACGAGCTGGCGGCCATCGTCTCCGGTCACGCGCCACTCGCCGATGATGACCGGAGCCTCCAGAAGCGGAGCGGCGAGTTCCACCTCCTTCTCTTCGCCCGCCGCACCGTAGCGCAGGCTGATTTCGACGGCCTCGTTGGGATCTGTCTTTGGCGGCAGCGGGATGAGGGTGGCCCCACCGTCGTTCTGGGCATTCACCGCTCCTCCGTTCACCCGTGCGTCCCACAACACCGCACCAGGCGGCAGAGTGGTGCGCAAGGTGGTGCGGCCGCGGGATTTCACGAAGAATCCGGCATCCGTCACCCATTGGCCGTCGCGGGAAATCTTGCTCTCGAGCTTCATGAAATCGACCGACTGTTCCACGGTGTTTCCTGGTTCGAACCATTCGACCTTCATGCCGATCCTGAAGTCCCGCGCCGTGTATTGCCACGCCCCGAGACTCGGAGCGCTGCTGAGCAGGCGGAACTCGGCGGGCAGTTCGCTCGCATCGATCTCCAGCAGAGAACCTTCGCCCACAGGCTTTTCAAATTTCACCTGAAGCGGGCTGACGACATGGATGTAGCCGCGTTCCGCCTGCACTCCGAGCGGACTCACAACACCGGGAGAAAGATCCCCGCCCCGCTCGCTCATGGGCTGCTCGAAGGTGAGGAGCACCGTGCCGGTTCCCAACAGCGGACGTGAAAGCGGCACGATGACCGTATCCCCCTCGCGCCTCCAGTCTCGGCTGACGTATTGTCCCGTGACATCGATATTGCCGATACCCGGTGGCACGGAGATGCGCCACTCGCTGGCGGGGGCGCCGACGACGAAGTAGTTCACCAGCACGCTGCCATACACGGCTCCCGCCTTGAGCGAGTAGAGATGGAAGACGTCCGCCTGCAGGCTCTGGCCAAGCGCCTTCGCATCCAGCGAAACCTGCCATAGACCTTCCCTCAAACGGAACGCCTGCTGTAATCCGCCTGTTTTCTTGGGAAAAAACGTGACCGGCACTTCTGCGACGCCTGCGGTTTTCCCGATGTCCAGCCGGTATCCGGCAGCCGCGATCGCTCCGACGTAGCCGCGTCGGGATTTCGCGCCGGGAAACCCCAGGGCCGGAAGGTCCCACACGCCCGCCTTCGCCGCTTCATTCTTCTCCAACCGCACGGCGACAAGCTGCCGCTCCGCCACCGCTTGCTTGAAAAGGATCTTCAGGCGACGCCTGCCATCCTTCTCCTCGCTGGCCACCGCATAGTCCGCGACCTGCGCCCCGGTCACGGAAGCCACTGCGTGGTCCGACGGGATCTCCATTTCCCACTCGCGCAGCGGTGCCTCGCGGATGTCCAGTTCGATGTCCGCCGTGATTTTCCGATCCGTCTCCGCGAGTTCGTAAACGGTGACTTCCGTAACGGAAACCTCGGGCAACACCTGGTTCGCCGAAACCGAATAACCGTAGTCCGCCGAGGGGAAGCGATAGACGAACACCTGGCGCAGGGTATCATCCACACCACCCGGGAATTGTCCGGGGGCGAGCTGGATGAGGCCTGTAGCCTCGGCAACCTCGATCCTGACCGCACCGTCGTTCGCCACCCGCAGGGCTCCGCTGTGACGGAGAGATCCCTGAGGAAGCATGCGCAGCGCCCCGGACTTCACCGGGAACCCTCCAAGAGCGGCCTGCGCCTCAATGATGATGCGCCCGGTTCCTTCGATAGGACGGCTCAGCCTCACCTCCAGCCGGCGCGCACCCGCTTCCTCCACCACCTTCCAGCCAAGTACGGGATCCCCCGTAACCGCGAGGATTTCACCCGGCCCCTCCAATCTGACATTGAGCTCCCGGATCTCTCCCTGCAACACGCGCAGGTCGAGCGTGGTGAGCTGGCGCATCAGCCCGCTGCCAACCCGCACGTCGCTGGATTCCGTGCTTGAAAAAAACAGCGCGCCCGCCGCCACCTCCCCCGCCGCCCTCCATGCGGCTGATGCCGCGCCGTCCGCGGGAAGGAAACCACGCCACTGGCCCCGCTCATGCTCCGGGACTACCGACAGGCTGCGGTCAAAGGTCACGGACTCCGCCAAACCCGTGATGCCGACGGGGACGACAGTCCCGGCGGGAACCTTGAAATCCAACGTGCGCCAGTCTCCGCGTGATTTAACGGGAACCACGAAATCCAACACCACGGGAAAATCGCCACCCCGTTCGGTGACGAGGTTGTATCCCGCTTTGTCCAACTCCACATGCCAGCCTTCTCCGGAAATGTTTCCTGAGAGCGCCACTCCCTCGATCAACCGGGTTTTCACACCTTCCGTTCCGGCCCTTGCGAGGGTTTCCAGACGGAATGAAACGCTGTTTCCATCGGCAGCGAGCAAGCCGGTCAATTTGGTGTCCGTCAATTCGATATCCGGAGAGATGAAGCCGGCGGGAGAGGTGGCGAATTCCAATGACGCCACACCATGGCCGAGAAACTGGTGAACCTTACCCTGCTCCACAGGAACCAATCCTTCCGCCCTGCCGATGCGGAGTTCCGTTCCTTCATCGGCTGCCAGGACGACCTTCAGTGAAAATCCGGTGGCGGAGCCGGGCGCGGGCAAAAGCAACGCATTCGTCGGTCTTACGGCTTTCGCCCGGGTTTTCACGATGACCTGCAAGGCGGTTGGTGGATTTTCAGTATCAATGACCGGCCGCAGATCCAGGAAACGCGCGCCATCCCCCTCCACCCTGACGGACCAGTCCCGCAGTCCGTCCCCGGTAACGGACGCAACCTCGCCATTGCCGGAAAGAGCGAGAGTGAGGGTTTCCGCCTTCCCTTGGTGGATCTTGAAATCGATCCGCTGCTCGCTGGTGATGGTCTCCGGACCGGCCTGTGCCTTCACCTCCGCGGCCACGGAAAAAAAGAGCGGCACCGGCTTGGGTGCGGTCGTCGGGAGATCACCGATAGGAAGCACGACAAAACGCTTGTCCGGTTCTTGGGCGGTTGAGATGGCTGCGAGCGCCGCGCAGCATATGGGCACGAGGGTACGCTGAAGGAACGTTTTCATGGATTGTGTTTTCTAACCCGGCCAGAAGGGCCGGTGGGTAAATGATGTGTAAAGAATCGGAGCGCGGGATTCATCCCGCGCGGGCGGGTGAGACCCATGCCTCGCTGAGGACGTTTTATCCAACCGCAGCCGGACGCGGATGAACTCAAATAGAGAGAAGATACAAGCGTTGCTGCCGGGCAATGATTCCGGCCTTTGATATGCTTGCGACAAAGGTTCGACGTATCGGTTCCCTGCCGTTCGCGCTAATTGTCTGTTCCATGTGATCTTCTTCGATCTGTGTTCATCCGCGTCCACCCGCGGTTGATACAAATGGTGCGGTTGGCATCATGAGATTTCATTGGGAAACGATATTCTTCCGGGCTCCTGAGACTTCGCGAGGAATGAATTCCGCGCTCCAATTGTTATTTGAGAGCTTCGATGACCCGCAGCATTTCGGTGACGCGGGGAGCGCTGCCGTAGAACTGTCTGACGAAGGCGGCGGAGCCGGAAAGTTGGTTGAAATCAATGGCGGTGGCGAGCGGGCCGCCACGGAGTTTTTCGGCGGCGAGCATGGACAACCCGGCGAGTTGCATGGATGGCGTGGCGCGGTCAAAGGCGCTAGCTTTGGTGTCATAGGGAAGTGTCCAACCGCGCTCGACCATTTCTCCGCTGTTCGTGTCCCTGAAGCGCACGCTGATTTCGCCGATCTCACCGCGTCCCTCGGCAAGCGGTTCCACCTGATAGATGGCCACGCCCGCCTCGTCGGCGGCGAGTTCCGCCGCGTCCACGGAGTCGTTACGGAAGTCCTCGGTCTTCAACCGGTCTTTCTCGAAGCCGATGAGCTTGTATCTCCCGACACGCTGCGGATTGAAGATCACCTGGATTTTCACATTTTCCGCGGCAGGGCGGAAAGCGCCTGCGAGCTGGCGGGCGAAGCTGTTGCTTTCACCACCGACCACGTAGTAGCGACCGTTCCCGTTGCGGGCGAGCTCGCTGAGGAGCCTGTCATTCAAGCCATCCGCGCCGATGCCAGCGATATCGAAGGCGATGCCCTTCTGGCGCAGGACCTTCACCTGCTCCGCGAGGCGCTCCGGCTTGGCATCGCCGAGATTCGCAGCGCCATCGGTGAAGAGCACGATGCGGTTCTGCGCCCCGGCGAGCTGGTGGCGGGTGGCGAGTTGCGCACCGAGTTTCATCGCTTCTTCCAGATTCGTACCGCCCTCGCTGGCGGTCTGGTTGACGAGCTTGCCAAGCTCCGCCGCCTGATCCCCCGCCATGCCATCCGCAAGCAGACGGGGTGTGCGGGAAAAACCGATGACGGTGACCAGGTCCGCTTTTGTCAGGAGGCTTCCGAGCTGGGCGAGCGCCTGTTCCATCGCGGCACGGCGGTCGTCCCTCACCATGGAACCGGATTGATCGACGAGCAAGGTCAGGCGCAGGGGCTGCGCGGCACTGCGACCGGTGGAACCCGTGCGGACCGCGACGCGGACGAGATTTCTCCCCGGAATGAAGGGATGGGCGGCCTGCTCGATGACGGCGGAGACAGGTTCGTTCGCTGATGGAGCAGGGTCGCCGTAATCCACGGCATTGTAGAACTGCTCCGGCTTGATGCCTGCGGGATCGGGGCGTTCTCCTTTCGCAAGAGCAGCCTTGGCGAGTTGGAACGAGGCGTCGTTTATGTTTAGTGAAAAGGTGGAGTAGGGATTCTCCGCAGCCGGGGTTTCCTCAATGGGAGGACCGCTTGAAGAGTCCGCCTCGGAAGGCGCGGCCGGCTCCGCGGGACGGAGATCCCCGGCATCCTCAGCAAGCTCGCCAGCGATTACGGAATTCCGTCCTATCTCCGACAGCGGATAATTTGTCTCCTGCGTATGCCCGGCGGTTGTCTCAACCGTGCCATACATTCTCTTCAGCGCCTCAAGATCGCCTTGGGACACTCCTCCGATGGGTGGCGAAGTGTCATCGTCATATGTCACATCATTATGGCTTCCTCCCACATTATAAAGATCGCTACCAAGGCCATCCACATTCTTTTGGCGTTCTGCGGTCAGACCTATTTCGCGGGCAGTCGTTTGGGCAGCTTCGAAATCGCGGATCACCTCCTTCTGCACCAGATCGCTTGATTTTTTGGCAGGTTCGGGGGAAGCGGGATTTATGGGTTGCCTGGAGGAGAGAACGGCGGGAACTGAAGCCGCCCCGGACTTTGTTCCACTCCTTGTTTCAGCCGATTGCGCAGGAGCGAACGAATCCACCACCCCAGGCGAGACCGAGTCGTCCGCGAGGGATTCCATCTGTGATCCCGCGCCTGACCGTCCGGCAGGAGGAACATGAGCCAGGTCTGTTCCCGCCGAATCTGTGAACGCGTCCACAGGTGGCGATTCCCTCTCCTTGGAACCGGCGATTTGCGGGAGCGCAAGGCTGTCTGGCACCGCAGGCGTGGCAGGGTCCTGCGGTCCAGATCGCTTGGCGCGCTGTTCGTATCTGGCGGTTGTATTAAGATTCAGAGTCATCCCGGTCCCAGGTGAGACAGCCGGCTGGGATCCGGTATCCGGCTTTTCCGATTTCGCAAGAAGTTCGGATTCTCCATGAATGGTGATCGCGTCGTGCGACATCTTCAAGGTGGCCTCGGCGACGGTTTTCCTGAGTTTCATGGATTCCAACAGCCGCTGGCTCGACTCCAGCTCACGCTTGGCATCGACATAATCGTGACCGGAAAGTCCACGGTTGATGGCTTCCTCCCCAACCGTGTTTTTCGTCATTTCAGCGTTCTTCAAGGTGTTGGCCGCGATGTCCAGCTTGGTCTCCAGGCTTTCCTTGATTTTGGCGACCCCTTCGTCCATCCGCGTCTTCATGGCATGGACCTGCTCCTCAGCGGCTTTCATGTCCGGATGATCGCTTCCCAATCCAGAGAGTTTGAGGGCTTCCAAATCCCTCTGCGCTTCCATGTATTTCGGATAGTCCGATTTGATCGCATTATCCGGCAGATCCAGTCCTGCCGCAGTCACCATGAGCTGGTCGGAATCGATTCTCCGGAGACTGTCGATCTGCGACTCCAGTTGCATCTTGTCCTTCCGAACCTGATTGTAGGTCTCCAGCGCGTCTCTGGCACTTTTTTCCTCCGCCTCACCAGTGCCATAGTAGGAATCCTGGCCACGGTAGATGATTCCCTTGGTCTTTGAAATGGTGGCCAGGAGCTTGCGGTTGTCCTCCACCACGTCTTCCTGGTCGCGGATGGCCTTGGTCAGCGCGGCCATTTCCTTCTCCGCCTCACGTGCTGCCTTTTCCGCACGATCGGACTGGTAAGCGCGCGCCACTGCCGACTCATGCTTCCATGGCTCCAGACGGATGACGAACAGCGAGATCGCGACGCAGGCGGCGATGGCGGACAACACCCGGAGACCGTTGCGTCTGACGCGCCCCGCTTCCGGCGATGAGGCGGCGGGCGGGATTTTCTCCTCGCCGAAGATATCATCAAGAATCCTGCGCTTCTCCTCCGGAAGTTTCCAAGAGAGATCAGGCTCGGAGGCTTCCGACTCGGTGAGCAAGCCGTGAAGCTCGCGCATGCGGCGGCGGAAAACCAGCAGTTCGGGGCGTTCCTCGCAGAGACGCTCGAGTTCGGCGGCCTCGAAGGCCGAGGCCTCACCCAGCACCCAGGAGACGATGCGGGCTTCGACGGATCCGTCGTTCCCTGCATCGGGTGGGGTTGGAGGTTCTTCATTCATGGTGATTGGAAATTTGGAAGTTTGTGATTTTGAAAGGATCAGCCGTCGATGGTCTCGACGCCGAGGCGGCGGAGGGAATCGGCAAGATTTTTCAAGGCGTGGTGGAGCTTGTAGCCGACGTTGCTGACACTGAGGCCGGTGCGTTGGCTGATCTGGTCATATTTCAGACCTTCGTGGTATTTGAGCGAGATCAGATTGCGGTCGTCTTCATGGAGTTCCGCGACGAGGAGCTGGAGGGTGCCGATGGCTTCGAGTTTTCCGAGAGTCTGTTCCGGACCCGGGGAGGTGCTTTGGAGTTCGTGGTCTTCGGAAATGGGAATTTCGCGTTTGTGATCCCGGATATGGCTGAGGGCGAGGTTTCTGACACAGCGGAACAACCATGCCCTCGGGTGGGTCACTTCGTCCCAATGGGCGTGGAGTTTTACAAACGCATCCTGAACGAGGTCTTCCGCCGTTTCCCGCTGTCCCACGAGACCGTAGGCAAAACGGAGCAACGGCGACTCCTCCGTCGCGAAAACCTCGCGTATCGTCGGCCGGATCTCCGCGGGTGGGTCCGGCTGTCGGAAGGAAACCACCGGGGCGCACCCGATATCGGCCTCAGGACAGGCGTTGGCGGCGAGGGTTTCCATGAATCGTTGGAGGCGGGGTCATGCTTTCATGTATCAAGACACGGATGTCGGGAAATCCTTAGAAAATTTCCATCAATTTCCCGAAATGAATTTCCGCCGCCGTTTGGCTTGTCATGAATTGGCGCGGCACACAGCCTCGCCGCTCATGAAACGAGTGATCATCCACACCGACGGCGGCTGCAAGGGAAACCCGGGGCCCGGCGGATACGGCGTGGTGCTGGTGTGCGGGAAACACCGCAAGGAGATGTCCGCCGGCTACCGCCTGACCACCAACAACCGGATGGAGCTGCGCGCGGCCATCGTGGCGCTGCAATGCCTGAGCGAGCCCTGCGAGGTGGAGCTGCACTCCGACTCCAAATATGTGATCGACGCGATGTCGAAGAAATGGATCGCCGGCTGGCAGAAACGCGGCTGGGTGAAGGCGGACAAGCAACCGGTGAAAAACCAGGACCTGTGGCAGATGCTGGTTGCCGCCGCCGCACCACACAAGATGGACTGGCGCTGGGTGAAGGGGCACGCGGGCCATAAGGAAAACGAGCGGTGCGACGAGCTTGGCAATATCGCGGTGGCGGGCAGGAACCTGCTGGAGGATGTGGGATTCGAAACCGCCCGTGGCTAGATGGAGCAGGCAGGCAAATCACGCTGGGTGGCGAGATGCGGGATTTTCGGCGACGTGCCGACCCGCCTGATGCTGCACACCCTGCGGGTGTTGCCGTGGTTTTTGGAACCCGTCCTCATCGCCTTCTGGACATCTGTTTTTTTCGGCGTCGCCAAGGATCAGAGGCGGGCGGTGGCGGGAAACCTGCGGGCGTTGTTTCCCCAATGGAGCGGGATGCGGGCGACAGCAGGGGCGTGGCAGGTGTTCTGGAATTTCGCCCTGACCTACGTGGACGCCCAGCGCTGCGAAACAGGCACCGGTGCCGTCGACTGGGTCGTGGACGGGCTTGCCTCGCTGGAGGATCTGGCGAAGCGGGAGGAAGGTTGCATCATTCTCACGGCACACATGGGGAATTACGACCTCGCCGCTCCGATGTTCGCCTCACGCTTCAACCGCACGCTCTACACGGTGCGCGCTCCGGAGCGGGAACCGGAAACACAGATGCTGCGCGAGACGGAAATCCGCCGCCGGGAGGCGCTGACCCCGAACTTCCGCACGCTTTACAATCAGGAAGGCAATTTGCTCGGCATCGAGCTTTCCCGATTGCTGGGCGAGGGAAACGTTGTGGCGGTGCAGGGAGACCGGGTGATCTTCGATGTCTCGCCGATGGTGGTGGAGGTGGAGTCCGGACTGACCATGCGTCTGCCGAAGGGACCGCTTTTCCTCGCCAGGGCCACGGGCGCGCCTTGTTTCCCGCTTTTCATCGTCCGCGATGGCTGGCGGCGTTACCGGGTCATCGTGCTGCCTGAAATGGAGCTGCCGCCGAGGAAACGCGGGGACGACGACGAAGCGGCGAAAGTCTGGGCGGGAACGATTCTCAACATCGTGCGCCGGCATTGGCGGCAGTGGTATGTCTTCGAACCACTTCTCGAAAAGAGAGCCCCGCACGTTGACCGGCCAGTCTGACCAATGGCCGGAAACACTTCCGTTCAACCTCACATCTTCCCTTCCATCATTGTGAATTTCGAGTATAAGGGGAGCATGAATTTGAGAATCATCGCTCTCGGCCTCACCATGGCCCTTGCCGGCGCGCACCCGCTGATGGCGCAAAAATCCGTGCCGCCACCGACCGCTCCACGGCTGCCGATGGCTACGGTGTTCCAAGGGGAATCAAAATTTCACGCGATCGTCGCCAAGGCGGAACGGGAAAACTGGAGACAGCTCCCGATCGGGGAGAGAACGATCCGCGTGGCACGGGAAATGGTCGGCACCCCGTATGTGAACTATTCGCTGGAAGTGGACGACCGCATCGAATCTCCGGTGGTGAATCTCAGGGCCATGGACTGCTGGACCTATTACGAGAACGCACTCGCGCTCGCCCGGATGCTGCGTTACAAGCCGGCTCCCTACAAGCCGGAGGACATGCTGCACATGGTGGAGATCGAACGCTACCGCAACGGCGTGTGTACCGGCAACTACCTCAGCCGCATGCACCACCTTGAGGAGGTTTTCTACGACAACCAGCGCCGCGGCTATGCCTCGAACATCACCTCCCGCATCCCCGGTGCCGTGCGCATGCGCCGGGAGATCCGTGAGATGACCGTGCAGTGGAAGGCCTACCGCTACCTGCGCTCCAACCCGGCATTGATCGAACCGATGGGAAAAATCGAGGCACAGGTCTCCAACCTGCCGGTCTATCAGGTGCCGAAAACCAAGGTCCGCGACGCGGAAAAATACCTGCGGAACGGCGACATCTGCGCCATCACCACCAATGGTCCGGGCGGCTATACCTCCCATGTCGGGCTGATCGTCCGGATGAAGGACCGCGCGTATTTCACCCATGCCACCTCGGATCGCGACAAGGGCCGCATGGTGATCATCGACAGGCCCATCGCCGACTACGTGAACGCAGCCTCCAAACACGCCGGAATCATCATCTGCAGGCCGGACGACGTGCCGCCATCCGCTCTCTGGCAGAATGGCATGGCCAGGCAGTGAACCCTGCCCACACCCAACTCACGGGAAGACGTTCTTGTGCCGCACGGAGTCGAGATACTTCACCGCCGCTTCGGTCCGCGAGCGGACATGGAGTTTTTCATAAATATTCTTCAAATGCCCTCGCACGGTTTCCGTGCTGATCCCGAGGCGGTCGGCGATCTCCTTGTTGGCCAGCCCTTCGGCGATGAGTTGGGCGACCGAGGTTTCACGCTGTGAGAGATGGACGGTCTCCTGGTCTTCCTGGGCCTTCGCAGGTCCCTGGTGAAAGGCCTCCACCACCCGCCGGGCGATCTCCGCGCTCATAGGGGCGCCGCCGGAATGCACATCGAGGATGGCCTGGCGGACATCCGCCGCCCGTGACCGCTTGATCAGATAACCGCAGGCCCCCGCCTTGAGCGCGTCGAAGATCTTCTCATGTTCCCGATGGACGGTGACGATGATCACCTGGATTTCCGGCAGGTGGCGTTTGAGCAGCGCGGTCGCCTCGATGCCGGACATGCCGGGGAGATTGATATCCATCAGAACGATGGAGGGGCGGAAGGCATCGATTTTTTTCAATCCTTCCTCGGCGGATCCCCATACGCCGATGCAACGCGCGTCGGGAATGGACTCGACCACCCGTTGCAGGCTCTCGCCAAGAGCCTCATTGTCTTCGACGATGGCGACTTCGATGGATTTCTGGTTTTCCGGCAGCATGGGGTGGTGAAAAAGTTAGTCAGTGTGGGATTGGGGCGCAAGCATGGGAACGAGGAATCGGACGACCGTGCCCCCCTCCGCACGCAGCGAGACCTTCGACCGCCCGCCGCAGGCCTGCATGCGGACTTCGAAATTCTTCAGACCATTGCCGCGGGAAAGCGCGTAGTCGTCCACCCCCTTGCCATCGTCTTCCACGCTGATGTTGAGAGTGCCGCCGATGACCGACACGTTCAGCCAGGCGGATTTCGCTTCCGAATGCTTGACGATGTTGTTGAACGCCTCCCTCACTGCCAGGAAAACCGAGTGCCGGATGTTCGCATCCAGCGGAACGTCCGGCATCCCGCTGGCGATGTTGATACGGAGCGTGATCCCCGCCCGGTCGAGAAACTCGGTGGCGAAGCTCGCGAGATAGTCCAGCAACGAGCCCAGGGTGTCCTCGCGCGGGTTCACCGCCCAGACGATTTCGTCGAGGGTGAGACCGAGCATGCGGGCCTTGTTGGAAAGTTCGTCGAGGTGTTTTTGGAAAGCGCTGCCAGCCGCCTGCTCTGCTCCGAGATCCGCGAGCAGGGCGATCTCGGTGAGCGAGGCTCCAAGGTCGTCATGCAGGTCCCGGGCGATCCGGGCACGTTCCACTTCCCGGGTGTTGCGGATTTTCAAAAGTGAAATGCGCCTCTTCAGCCGGCTCCGGGCGGTGAGCCAACCCACGCCACCCGCAACAAGAATGACAAGCAGGGTCGCCTGCGCGAAGAACCAGCTCGTTTCCCAAAAATGAGGCTCCACCACCACCTGGATCACGGCGGGAGTCGGACTCAGCAGGCCGTCTCCGTTCATCGCGACGACTTCGAACCGGTAGTTGCCGGGAGGGACCGACTCATAGGTGCTGACCCGCTGCGGGCCGACCTCGCGCCAGTTTTTTTCCAGCCCCACAAGACGCGTGCGGTAGTTCACCTTTTCCGGAGAACTGAAATTCAGTCCATGATAGGAGAACTCCAGCCGCATCCTACCGGGGCCCAGGACGATTTTTTGCTTCGACAGATCCTGCTGGGCTCCGTTCGCAATAACCTTCCGCAGAAACACCGTCGGTGGGGTGCGGTTCACCATTGTCTGATTCGGATCGATCCTGACCACCCCGAGGCTGGTGGGAAACCAGATCGCCCCATCGCTGAACCGCCAACCCGCGGGATGATGGCCACCGACGCACTCGCGGGTGGGCAGACCGTCCGAGCGGTCCATGCGCAGCCAGTGGATCGGCGAGTTCGACTGCTTGGCGCGGCCCAGGAGATCCGCCCGGCTGGCCCGGATGATGCCACCGGTGGAACCGAACCAGAGGTGGCCCGACTGGTCGTCGATCACATGCGTCAGGCGCAGGTCGGGCAATCCTTGGGAGCGGTCGAACCGATGCCAGCCGACGCCATCATAGAGGAACAATCCCGCTCCCAATGTCGCGACCCACACCTGATCCGCACTGGTCACGAGAATGCTGGAGACGCGGCTGTAAGACAGGTCCGCGGGCTCGCCGATCGTTTCCAGCCGTCCGTCGGCATCGCGCAGCACGAATCCCTGGGCGGTGCCGAGCCACAGCTCGTCTGAAGCCCCGCCCGTCATCACCGTCACCTCGCCACCGGGGAAACCGGCTTCCGTCCTGACCTCCGTGACCCGCCTGCCCGAAGAACGTTTCAATCCCAGCTGTCCTCCGAACCACAGCGTACCGCGACGGTCGTGGTAAATCGCGTTCACCTTGTTCAAGCCGCCTTCGCCGGGGTATTGTTCGACAAACGCCGTATCCTTCCAACGGAAGACCGGACCATCCGTGGAGGCCGCCCAAAGCCGGCCGTCGCGGTCCTCATAAAGCGCGGACACCTGTCCGGTGCCGGACGATCCGTTCAAATCATAGTGCTCGATCGAGCTGGCGGCGATGCGATCCACCCCTCCGCGCCGGTTTCCCAGCCACACCTTCCCCCGGCTATCCTCGATGACCGCCAGCACCGCTCCCTCGCTGAGCCCTGCCGCGGCGTTCACCACCTCGACCCGATCCTCGCGGAAAAGTCCCAGACCGTTCAATGCCGTGGCGACCCAGATGTTGCCCTCGCGATCTTCCAGCATCTCCGTGACATGGGAATCCGCCCTCCCCTTGGGCATGGAGATCCGGATGAACCCTTCCGGCGAGGTGACGGCGAGTTCTCCGGTCGGGGAGACGGACCACACCGACTGGCTGCGGTCGACCAGCTTGCCCGGCATGCCGTCCGGCCCGATGCGGCCGTTGTTGGCACGCTGCCGCAGATCTTCATCCAGCAGCTCGATCACGTCCGCAGGCGGGGAATCCAACTTCTTCGACCGGCTTCCAAGGACCAGCCAGATCTCCCCACCCTTCCTCACATAGACTCCACCCGAGGGTGCGTCCACCACCTGGGTCACCGGAGCGCTGTTGACGGGTTCCTTGCCGCCTGGCGGTGGGTTTCCCGCATCCTCCGGCTTCTCCTTATCCTCGGGAGCATCCGGCCAGACGATGAGGTCGGCCCCCTTTCCCATTTTCACAAGCCCGCCGCGCGAGCTCGCAAACCAGACGACATCACCCGCCGTGGCGAACAACCGGCAGTCCTCCGAGCCAATGTAAGGAAATCCGGCAACCTGCTCGATCCGCTCGAACTCCATACCGTCGAAGCGCACGATGCATTCCGCGGTGGCGATCCACAGGTAACCATCCTCCGACTGCACGAGGGAGCGCACGAGATTGACAGGCAGACCATCCTCGGACTGCCAACTGCGGAACGAATACTGCCCCTGGGCATGGACCACCCGGAGGCTCAGGAGAAAGAAGGCGGACAGTATCAGGCACCGCACCCATGCTCGGTCAAGCGGGGCACGTTTCATGATCCCTTTTCCCTCAGTCGCCATTGTTGGTTGATCCGGTGGTCACAAGGGCGATTTGGTTGGAGCCGTTGTGGTGATAGTCGATATGATAACCTTTCGGCAGGCCATCGGCAGCAGTAAATCGACCTTCCAGCATGCCGTAGCTGGCAATGACCATCACCGGGCTGGCTGGTTGATCACCGGGAAGCCTCAGCAGGAACTTCGCCGAGCTGAGATCCAGTGTTCCGGCCACCGAGATGGCACCACCTCCGGCTCCCGAAACCTCGATGCGAAGCGTTCCACGGATGTCCGCATCGCCACGGATGGTAAGTGTCGCGCCCGGATCCGGCGCCACCGTGCTGCCAGGTTCGGCGCTGAGCATGCTCCCGATGGCCCCACCGCCCTCCAAGAGGGTTCCCCCTTCAAGTTTCACCGCTCCCAGGACGCTGCCTTCCAAGCGGAGCCCGCCTTGCTTCACCGAGGTGACACCCGTGTAAGTGTTGTCCCCGGCAAGGGTGAGTTTCCCATCTCCCAACTTGACGAGGCCACCGCTGCCGCTCGGTGTGAGCACCGGCGTGCCAAGCTTCAAGCCTCCTCCTGATCCGCCACCGATGACGCTGACTCCTGGCGGGTTGAGGAAATCATAACCCGCATTGGTGAGGAGGATGCTTTTCACCGATCCATTCTCCAGCTCCGCCAGGGCGGTCGCTCCACTCCCGGCTCCCCCCGAAATTTCGATCCACGGCGGCCCCACGTAACCCGAGCCATTGTCGAGGATGGGGATGCTCA
Organism: Luteolibacter yonseiensis; assembly: GCF_016595465.1. Taxonomy (NCBI): domain Bacteria; kingdom Pseudomonadati; phylum Verrucomicrobiota; class Verrucomicrobiia; order Verrucomicrobiales; family Verrucomicrobiaceae; genus Luteolibacter; species Luteolibacter yonseiensis. The sequence goes on from NZ_JAENIK010000012.1 coordinate 925,699, forward strand.
AAATACCATTTCCCCGCGGCGCGGTAAGCGACTGGCCGATCTTCACATCGAAGCCGTTCGTGTCGATACGGGCTCCGCCTTCCCTGACATGTACATAGTCGAGCCCGTCGAAGAAGGCCGCGCTGTGATTTCCCGCCCTCAGGGTGCCTCCGTCGAAATTCAACCGCCCGATGGCCTCCGTCTGGTTGAACTGGGTGATCGAGTCCACCGTCAGGCTGCCCCCCGTGAGGAGATTGACCGTTCCTTCGCCGGGTTTGCTGATGGTTCCGGAGCCGATGATCATCCTGTTGGCGCAGACCACACTGCCTTCCTTGCGGATGTTCAGCACACCGATCCCCTCCTCGCCGACGAGCAGGAGCTTGTCATCCCCGGTGGTGGAAACACGGCCGGATCTCACATCCAGCAAACCGCGGCTCGCATGTTGATGTTCGTCTTCATAGCGTCCCAGGCTGAGAAAGCCCGCGATGCTCATTTCACCGCCGTCCACCTCCATGATCCCCGTGCCATGGGCTCCTATCTGGAAATTCCATTCATCGACCACCTTCCCACCCGTCATGCGCCATGCCCCCCATACCTGCCACGCGTCCGGAATATATCCACCGATGATGGAGTCACCCCCGCCGGTTTTCTCCAATGATCCGCCCGTCTGGAGCACCACGCCGGAGGTGTTCCGGTCTTTTCCGACAAACACCTCCTTGCAGCGGATCGTGCCGCCATCGAAGTGGAAAACGCTCTGTCCGCCGCCGGTATCGCCGATGTTGAGATGCCCCCTTCCCTCAATGCTGACGGTTGCTGCATCCCTGAGCCTCAGGATTCCGCCATTTTCCACACCTGCGGACAGGAATTCGGTCACCTGTGTCCTGCTCGCCCCATGGAGGATGAGTTCGCTATCGGTTTGCAGGGAGTTCGCACCATTGATTTCCCCGTCGTTGATGAAAGTCCCCGAGCCGTCACACAACTCGATGACGCCGGTGTTCGACATCACCCCGTTTTTCGAAACGGTCAGGGTGCCCATTCCCTGATGCACAATCCTCCCGCTGCCCGTATAGTTGCCCGCGAGGACGATGTCGTCGCTGCGGTTGAAAACAAGCCGCCCCGGATCGGTAATGGTGAAAAGCTTGCCGCCGAGCATGCCGCTCTTCCCGGCATCTCCAAGCACCAGCGCACCGGCGACGATCCTCACCTCGCCCGTATGGGCTTGACCGTCACCGGTCAGGATCACCGTCCCGCTGCCCCCCTTGATGAAGGATCCCTCACCTTGGATCCCGCCGCCGAGCAGCAACGGGTTGGTGGATTGGTTTGTCACCTCGGTATTGGACAGCAGCCTGACGGGAGAATAAATCAGGTTGCCGGGACTTCCCTGGAGCTGGGTGATGGATGCCGGAATGCCGTTGCCGGAATTCATGGTCAAAGCCCCGGCCCCTTTCGCCCGCAGGGTGAAGGCCCCACCCCGGTTGCGGGTGCCCAGATTGAGGGATCCCAGTGTGACGGGTGTGGAAAGCTCGATTTCCTGGTCGCCCGCCAGAGCGCTGGCGAAAGTGGCGATGTTTCCCGGGCCATCCGGATGCGGGCCGTTCGCCCCCGTCTGCCAGTGGTCGGAACCCGCGCTGTTCGCATAGGTATGGACACCCGGCGCCTCCAGGGCCCAGTTCATCGCCACCACTTCGCCACCCAGGTTCAGCTTGTCCGGACCGGCCAGGAAATTCCCGTAAATCTCCCCCTCGCTCAGGGTGTGGTTGTAAATGCGGAATTCGTCGAAGCGGCCACGAAAATTGTTGTCCGAGGAGAATTCGGACCGCCCCAGCCAGACATTCAGGTCATGGATGGTGGTGGGTCCCTCGTTGTCCGCGATGACCTCCATGAGGATCCCGTTGCGATACCAGCGCCACTCCTTCAGTTCCTTGTCGTAGATGATGACCTGATGGAACTCCACTCCGTAGTCCGAGTCCGGGTAGTCGGCGGGATTCCGGTCAGGACCGCCGTTCGGATAGGTGCCGTACGACCGTGCGAAGCGGTTCACCTGGGTGGCCCCCACATTTCCGAAAAGCGTCAGGGTTTCCGTACCGGTGAACACCCCGCCCGGCCCGTAGATTTCCCCCACGCTGTTCGTGCCGATGGACAGGATGCGGCACCAGTCCTGTGCGGCGTCCTGCGTGCCCCAGAACTCGATGCTGAGGCTCTCACGCGAGGAAATGATCCCGTTCGGAAGATCGATATAGGCTTCCGTGGCGGAGGAACCGCCGGGCAACCGGATTTCCCGACCGTTGAATTCCGCATCTTCCCCACGAATCACCGCGGAGAGTCCGCCGATGCTGTCCACCACGGCGGTGCCGTTCGGAGCCGGTCCGGCAGGTGCGTTGAAAGAGAAGCGGTGCATCGGCGACTGCTGGAGCGGCTTGGCCACCAGGCCGGGAAATCCCTGGTGCTCGGCGGCGAAATTCTGCTTCACCTGCACCGCGTCCAGCGCACCGGAATGAATGCGAAGCTTCGCCAGCGCACCGGAAAAATGGGTGAACTGCCCCTCGGGTTTCATGTCTCCCGACAGTTCCACCCCGAGATGGATCGGCAGCATGTCGTGGGCGTCGAGCTTGCTGACGGTCTTGGTATTGTCGAGTTTCCCATCAACATACACCGCTTGGGAGACCCCGTCGTAAGTATAGACGAGGTGATGCCACATCCCGGGCGGCGGCAGATCTTCAAACGCCGACTCGCAGGCTCCCCAGCGGGCGATGGCCCCGAAATCCGGGTCCGCGCCATAGCGGAATCCGGCGAAGGTGAGGTCCGGCCCCTGCCTTTTCCCCCAGGAAACAACCGACTCCTGGTCCCGGATGTTTCCTTGGAAAACCCAGATTTCCACCGAATGTCTGGCACCCACGGCATGCAGCGCGGCGGTGGTCATCGGCCCCACGAAGTAGTCGCCATCGCCGTCGAAAACCACCGCGGTGGCGCCCGCCACCGTCTGCACCGTGGGAGATCCTTTGGCAACGAAATCCCCGGGAATGCCGGTGCTCTGGCTGTGCTGCGGCCACTTGACCGCTCCGGTACGGAAATCCGCCGCATCCAACTCAACCAAAAGGGTCCCCGCCACCTCCGCGGCAGCCGCGCACAGGGTGCCGCAGGCGAACCATGCGGCTGACAGACAAAGGGATGTGCGGAGACGGTTGGGTGACATCGGGTGAATACCCTCGGATGGTTAGAGCAATGCACGGGCTTGTCGAGCAGGAGAAATCTCCTTCACGAATCGTCCCGGGACACACATCGCGGGTTGATGAAAATCCAACTTTTGCATCCTCGTTTGAATCCCCCCATTCGGGTCGCCCACGACGCGTTGCCGAAACCTCCGGCTGCGGCGTCCTCCACATCACTTTCCTGCGGACCGTCAGCTCATTTCTCCGTCGCCGTCTTCTTGACCGGAGGGACGAGGGTCATCCCCTTCAGCAAACGACAGAATTCCTTTTTCACCAAGATCGTCACCTCACCCTCCTCCTTCGGGCCGCCGATCATGGTCTTGAATTCCACCTCATATCGGTCGAGCCGCACGATGCGGATGAATTTTTCTCCCTTTTGATAAACCTCGTCCTGATAAAGTCGCATGGCGCAGCGTGACGGCGCCCGCGACGTATGGCAAGCTAGCAGACGAATCTACGGTTTCACCGCCTTCAAGGCGATGAACATGGGAAACTCCTCCGCAGCGGCGTGCTCCGCCTTGCTGAAGGGGCCGTTGCCTTGGGAACGCCGGTGGCTGTAGAGCTCGTCGCACGCGGTCACAGCCAGCCCTCCTTGGCCGATGGCGGTGAGAAGTTCGGACATCGGGCGGTGGTAGAAGACCGTCTGCTCACCGCTTCCCTTGCCCGGGTGGGTGGTGATGGGGATTTCCAGCGGCTTGCCATAGCTGTCGAGGCGGCGGTATTGGATCTTCTGATCCCCGTCCCAGCCCCAGTGGCTTTTCTTGGGAATCCGGAAGCAGGGATGCATGAAGACCATTATCACGCGGCCACCAGGCTTGAGTGCTTGGGCGATGCTCTTGAACAAGCCAACCGGATCCGGAACGTCGTGCACGGCCATGATACAGGTGGCCGCGTCGTTTTTGCCATCCGCCCACGGACCCGGGCGGCAGGCATCGGCAACGGTGAGGGAAACGCGCGGATCATCGCCATGCCGGGCCCTGGCGGACTCGATCAGGCGGCGGCTGGCATCGACTCCGGTGAATTTCCCGATCTTCGCATCCAGCAACGGTTTGATCAGCACGCCCTGTCCGCAGCAGACGTCGATCACGGATTCGCCCGCCTGCGGAGCGAGCATCCTCAACGTGGCGGGCAGAATGACATTTCGATGATAATCCGAGCCGGTTTCACCGACGAGCTTGTCGTACCAGGCGGCCACGGGGTCCCAGCCCTGATCCTTGGCAGGAGGACTTTTCCGGGCAGGAGGTCCGGAATTTCGCCCGGATGGATGGCGGGAAGGTCGGCGTGGAGGCTGCGGCATGCGGGAGGTTAGCCGGAGAATGGATTCGCCAGCAAGTCACGACATTTCGGGAAATGGTTTACCGGAGCGCGACAGTGGATAATTTACGCCTGTGAGCCAGCGCATCGTCATCCCCGAACTTCTCGACCATCTCGCACCGGACGATCCCGAGGCGATGCGCAGCCGCCGCGACCTGCGACGCATCAATTTCCTTATGGGCAACGAACGCTGGGTCTGCCGCACCATCAAACAACATGCGGAGAGCGTGCGAAAGGGCATCGTGGAAATCGGAGCGGGAGACGGAATCCTCTGTGGAAAGCTGGCACGGTGTTATCCCCAGGCAAGGGTCTCGGCTTATGACCTCGCACCGAAGCCGGAAAACCTGGAGCCACGGGTCGAATGGAACCAGGGTGACATTTTCGCGTCGAAGGCACCGGACAAAGGCGGCGTTCTGGTGGCGAACCTGTTTCTCCATCATTTTGAAGGCGAGGCATTGATGCGGTTGGGACGCTGGGTCGACCGGTTCGAGGTTCTGGTATTCTGCGAACCGGACCGCGCGCGCCTGCCACATGTTCTTGGCGGACTGATGCATCCGTGGATCAACCGGGTGACGCGGCATGACATGCATGTGAGCATCACCGGCGGATTCAGGCAGGGAGAAATACGCCAGGGCATGGGTCTGGAGACGGGGCGCTGGCAATGCCGTGAATCTTCCACGTGGCGCGGAGCGAGACACGTGGTATTCTGGCGCGGTTGAACCGTGAAATCACCATCGCAGGCGGAGGTCTGGCCGGCTTGTCGCTCGCCTGTGCCTTGCGTGCGCAAGGGGTGGCCGTCACCGTGCTGGAAGCGGGAAACTACCCGCGCCACCGCGTGTGCGGGGAATTCATTTCCGGAGTGACAGATGACACTCTTTCCCGGCTTGGCGTCGCGGAACTGTTCGCGGACGCGCGTTTCCACCACTCGCTCGCATGGCATAATCAAGGGCAACTGATCCACCGTGCGCGGTTGAAAACCCCGGCACTGGGTATTTCACGCCATCTTCTGGATGAGCGGCTGCGGAATCACGCGGTCGGCTCGGGAGCGGTTGTCAGGACAAACGTGCGTGCCAAGCCCGTGGCGCGGGAAGGGTTTGTCTGGACGGCCGGCAGACGCCCGACGAACGGCACCTGGATCGGCCTCAAAATGCACGTGAAGGGTCTGCCGTTATCAGAGGATCTGGAGATGCACTGCGGAACCAATGGTTACGCCGGACTTGCGGGCGTCGAGGATGGCTGGACGAATGCCTGCGGGCTGTTCCGCCTCGACCGGTCGATCCGTGCCGAGGGACCGGGTTTGCTTCCCGCCTATCTGGAGGCCGGCGGGAACCAGGCGCTGGCAGAACACCTGAGAAGTGCCGAATATCGTGAACGTTCATTTTCCGCGGTCGCTGGATTCCAGCTTGGGCGGCAGATCCCCATCCCCGGCATGCTTGCCCTCGGAGATGCGGAAAGCATGATTCCTCCATTCACGGGAAACGGGATGTCGATGGCGTTCCAAGCGGCCGAGCTTGCTGTCGCCCCCCTTGCCGCATGGTCGCGCGACGGACGATCCTGGCAGGAAACCACGGAAGCCGTGCGTGCCGCCGTGTCCGGTAAATTCCGCCGCCGTCTCGCGGTGGCGGGCGCGCTACACCCCCTCCTGCTGGGACGGTCCGGAAGATCCCTGTTGCAATGCCTGGCTTCCGCCCGTCTGTTGCCGTTCCAGCCGATGCTCTCCCTGATTCGTTAGACCTCCTCATGTATCTCCGCTCCCTCGCCACCGCCGTCCCTCCGAACTCATTCACCCAGACAACGTGTTGGGACGCCATGCGGGATAGCAAGCTGCTCCCACGCTTGAAACCGAGATCGGCAGGACTGTTGGAAAAAATCCTGACCGGCGGCACCTCCGGCATCGATTCCCGGAATCTCGCGTTGGAAACCGTCGGCGAATCGTTTGGCTCGGATGCGGAGGAGTTGAACCAACGCTTCGAGCGGGAGGCCCCCGTTCTTGCCATGAAGGCCTTGTCAGAATCCCTCCGCCGGTCCGGGCACGGTGCGTCGGAAATCGACGCCCTGTTCGTGTGCACCTGCACGGGTTATCTCTGCCCGGGATTGACCAGCCACATCGCGGAACTGACAGGAATGAGGCACGACGCGTATCTCTCGGACATCGTCGGCCTTGGCTGTGGCGCGGCCATCCCGACGATGCGTGCCGCGCAGGGGTTCCTCGCGGCGAATCCGGGCGCGGTGGTAGCGACGGTGGCGGTGGAGGTTTGTTCCGCGGCCTTTTTTGCCAACGACGACCCCGGAGTACTCATCAGCCTCTGCCTCTTCGGGGACGGCGCGGCGGCGGCGGTCTGGACCAACAAAGGCGCTCCGGGCGATTGGCAGGCGGGACATTTCACGACCACCCATCGGCCCGAAGATCGCGAGAAGGTGCGCTTCGTGAATTCACAGGGAAAACTTAAAAACCAGCTCCACCGTTCGGTACCGGGGCTGGCGGCGGAAGCGGTGGCGGGGTTGTATGCCTTGAGGAAAGGCGAACCGGATCAGGTGCTCGCCCACTCCGGCGGGCGCGATGTCGTCGAAGCGTTGGAAAGCGTGCTGCCGTTCGAGCTGGCCGAAACCCGCGAAGTGCTGCGGGACTTCGGAAACATGAGCAGCCCCGCCGTGCTCTTCGCATTGGAGCGCCGGCTGTCGGCCAATCGCCCGCAAGACCGGAGACTGTGGCTCACCGCATTTGGTGCGGGGTTCGCCGCACACGCTTGCGAGCTGTGGAGATGAGCGGTTCCGCCGCGCGGCTCACTTTTTACGGATACGCCAGATCTCAACGAGTTGGTTCCGCTCCGGAATCTTGCTGCTGAAACGGTCCGTCTGGCCGAGATAGACGGCCTGGACCAACTGGGTTGGGCGCTTGATGCTGGAATAATACTGCGCGACGGCGGTGGCACGGTCGGAAGAGAGTGCCCGGTTGCCGTCCACATTTCCCGTTTCGGAGGCATAGCCTACGACAAACAACAAGTCGCCATCGGGAATCTCGGACAAGACGTTGCGGACGATTTCCTCATCGGCGGGCGTGAGGGCGGAGGAACCCGTGGCGAAAGTGAACTTGCTGAGCACGTTGGCTCCGAGATCGACACCGAAGCTGCTGTAGGCGGCGCTGATGTCCGAATCGGATTTCCCTTCCAAAACCCGGAGTTGCCGGAACAGCTCCACGGCGGCGGGCAGCAGTTCATTTTCCGAGCTGGCGAAGAGCTTGGCTTTCGAGAGATCGCCTTCGAGTTCCTTGACACGGGCTTCGAAAAACTCCTTGGCCCGCAGTGTTTCGTCGTAACGGCGTTTCAGGTCGGCGAAATCATCCGCGGAAACGGCACCGCTCGAGTTCTGCATCTTGAGCTTGGCGGCGGCGAGTTCTTCCGAGAGGGCGTCACGCTGGGTGCGGAGGCTGGCGAGATCACGGCGGAGCAGCTCGACATCCGAACCACTTGCGAGCGCGCGGTTCAGCTCTGTCTGGAGACGGGTGTTCTCCGAAGTGAGGGCGATCCGTGTTTTTTCAGAGCCGATCAGCTCCGCATTTTTCGCGGTGAGCGCCGTATCCTTTTCCGCAAGCATCTGCTGGAACCTTGCCGCAAGCGCGACCAATGAATCTGCGTCTTTTTTCAAGCGTCCGGCAATGTCCTCGATAGGTTCAGAACCTCCTTCGAGCGGGGAAAGTCCCATCGCGGCACGTTGCCGGTTGAGCTCGGCGCGGCGCGCGTCCAGATCGGATTGGAGCGACGCGAGACGGTTGTCATGGGAGGACGAGGACGTGCCCAGCGCACCGCTTTTCAAAACCATCACGATCAGCACGCCGAGCAGCGCGATGATGATGAACGCAAGCGCGACCGCGGGTGGAAGGTTGCTCTTGGCCGGCGCGCAATCGTTCGTGGACGCGGAGTCCGTGGATTCGTCCGCTTCGTCTTTTTCCAAGGGGCTTTTATCTTCCGACATGCGGGAAGGTTGCCTCCCCCGCCCCTCCGCTGTCAATCTGTTGATTCAACAGCACTCGGTGAGCAGGCTGAGGAAATCCAACGGTTGGTCGAACAGGTAATTCGGCTCCGCGGCGGCGAGGGATTCGCGGGAGTTGAACCCCCAGGTGACGGCTGCGATGGGGATGCCGGCCTTTTGCGAGGCTTTCACATCGCGCAATTCGTCCCCGATGTAGAGCATCTCCCCTTCACGCAATGAGAACGTCTTGCGGATGGCCTTGAGATGTTTCGATTTCCCCGTGAGCTTGGAGGTGGAGGAAATGAAGTCGAACTGGTCGCGCAGGCCGTGCGTGCGCAGGAAAAGGTCCACGTTCGCGGTCGCGTTCGAGGTGAGGATGCCGAAACTACGGACATGGCGGCGCAGCTCCGTGAGCACCTCCGGCATGCCTTCTATCAGTTTGAGCTGGGTGATGTTCGACCGCATCATGCCGGTCCCTCTCGAAATGAGCGCGGGCACGCGGCGCTTCGGAATCTCCAGATGGTCGAGCAATTCCTTGAGCGAAAGGTGGCGCAGGTGGTCGAGTTCGTGTTCCGCCACCTCGCGGATGCCATAGTCCGGAGCGATGCGGTTGAAAATGAGGCGTGTCTCACCAAGCGTATCGGCGATGGTGCCGTCGAAGTCGAAAACCAGTGTTTTATAAATCATCGGGTATGCCCTTATAAGGGCACACGACGGAGCGTTAGACCAGCGGCAAATTCGGATGGATGTCGCCATCAAGTGCGGATGATTCCCCGGCGAGATGGCGCAGAAGCGCGGCGAAGGCGATCATCGCCGCGTTATCCGTACAGAAAACCGGCGGAGCGACGGAGATCTCCACACCCGCGCTTTGCCCCGCCGCGAAAAAGGCATTACGGAGCGCCTTGTTGAGGCTGACACCGCCGGAGAGGGCTATTTGTTTTCTTCCCGCCTGCCTGGCGGCACGCAGGGTCTTTTTCACGAGGATCTCGATGACCGCTTGTTGGAACGAAGCGGCCAGATCGGCGACGGGCAGCTCGCCAGTTTCCTTCTGAAGCGTGTAGAGCACGGCGGTTTTCAGACCGGAAAAGGAAAAATCCAGATGCGGTTCATGAAGCATCGAGCGGGGAAAATCGTATGCCTTCGGATTTCCGCCGAGCGCGGCTTTCTCGATTTCCGGTCCACCCGGATAAGGCAGGCCCAGCATCTTGCCGACCTTGTCGTAGGCCTCGCCCGCCGCGTCGTCGCGGGTGCTGCCGAGTTTCCGATAGCTTCCCGGACCCGTGACGTCCAACAACAATGTGTGCCCTCCGGAAACGATGAGCGCGATGTGGGGAGGCACCGTGGTACGGTCGAGGAATGGAGACAGCAGATGCCCTTCGAGGTGATTGATTCCAAGGAAAGGCCGCTTCATGGCACAGGCCATGCCCTTGGCCGCGGTGCTGCCGATGAGCAGGGATGACGCCAAACCCGGCCCCGTGGTCGCTGCGAAGGCATCGATGTCCTCCATGGTCACCCGCGCGTCCGACAATGCCTTTTCAACCAATCCCCGCAGGTGCAGCGAGTGGTTCCTCGAGGCGAGTTCGGGCACCACGCCGCCGTGTTCGCGGTGGAGCGGGATCTGCGACGAGATTTCGGAAGCAACAACCTCCGCCGCCTCTCCGGTGTGGCCACGGATGATCGCCACCGCGGTTTCATCGCAGGAAGATTCGATCGCCAGAAGTAGTGCCACGCGCAGGTTCTTAGCGGAAGCCGCAGGACAAACCCTAGAAAAAAGCAATCCCCGGGAGAAAATATCAAGCCTCCATCGTATCACCGACGACCTCCTCGGGATCGACATCCTCGCGTTGGTACGACGAGAGGGCCGCACGCACCATGGACACCGCGCTCTCGCGTTCATCATGGATGACCTGCACGCCCAGTTCCCGCAGGATCTTTACCTCTCCGGAAAATTTTGCCCGGCCGAAGATGAAGATTCCGCTGTTCCTCTCCCGCACCAGCGGGACGGCGATCGAAGTGGTCCTCACCGATGGAAAGGTGAACGCCACCAACCGCGCGCGTTTGATTCCCGCCAGATCCAGCGCTTCCGAATGGGTCGCATCCGCGAAGAGCACCGGCTGCCCCTCGCTTTTCAACGCGCGCACGGTGTCGGAATTGAGCTCCATCACGAGGGTGTCCACGCCGCAGCGTTTCAGCGCCTCATTCAGCGATTTCCCCACCGGACCGTAGCCACAGATGATGGCGTGGTCGGTGATTCCCTTGATCGCCTTTGCCGGTGTCATCCCCTCCGGCGCGATCTTCCTGACACCCATCACTCCTTTTTTCTCCAGCCATTTTCCCAACGGTCCCGCACCGCGCATCAGCGATGGCACGACAGCCATCGTCACCGCGGTGCAGACCAACAGCATCTGCTCGGTTCCGGGATCAAACGGACGATACCCGCCGGCCTTGCCGATGAGCACGAGTGAGAATTCCCCTGTGCTGGCGAGACTGCCGGCCGCAAGCAACGCCGGACGTCCCGGGATCCTGATCCATTTCAACACCGAAAAAACAACCACACTTTTCAGGATCAAGATGAGCGCGCTCCCCAACAGGACTCGCCCCCAGTCCGAAGCAATGGTGGACAGGTCGATGAGCAATCCCACCGAAATGAAAAAGATCGCGAGAAACAGATCCTTGAACGGAAGGATGTCGGACAATATCCGATGGCTGTAGATCGACTCGCTCACCACCAGCCCGGCCGCGAAGGCACCGAGCGCGAGCGAGAGGTTCAAGGCTCCGCCAGCGAATGCGACGCCTGCGCAGAGCCCGATGACCGTCAGGGTGAAAAGCTCCCGGCTCCGTGTTCTCGCCACGGCATGCAGCAGCGGCGTCAGACCGTAGCGGCCCAGCAGCCAGGCCCCCGCCAGAAACAATCCTCCCTTGAGCAACGCCTTTCCTATCTGCCCGGCCACCGATCCCTCCCCTTGTCCGTAAAGCGCGGGCATCACCAGGAAAAACACGATCACCAGGATGTCCTGGAACAACGCGATGCCCAGACTCGCGCGTGCTCCGGGATTGTTCTGCTGGCCGAGATCCTGGAATGACATCATCGCCACCGCCGTGGAGCTCAGCGCCACAGCGACACCGAAGACGATGCTGTCCGCGGTGGGAAAGCCGGACGCCGCGGCCACGAGTCCCACGATGCCCGCAGTGATTCCCACCTGCAGTCCTCCCCCGATCAGGGCGGTGCGCCACAGGTGCTTGAACTCGCTCAGCGAAAACTCGATGCCCAGCGTGAACATCAGCAGGACCACGCCGATCTCCGCGAAGTTCATGATCACCGCATCCCCCTTGTCGATTCCCGTCACCCACATCAGGCCGACGTTGCCGATCAGGACACCGCTCAAAAGATAGCCGACCAAAAGGCTCTGTTTGAATTTCACCAGTATCAGTGAAATCAGGACCGCGAGCACCAGCACCAGAGTCAGCAGGGCGAACAGCGGCGATATGTTCGCGACACCGCTGGCCATGAAAAACCACTTCAGAATCATCGCGACCATACTCCCGGCAAATCACCCGGCAGCAAAGAACAAACTCGCTCAGGGAAGTCCCACGGGAACGATTTCGCCGGTTTCCGTCTTGTAAAACAACTCCGCCGCACCGCGTTTCACGTAACCGAGGGCATGGCGCAGGCCGTTTTCAACGAGAGGTGAGACGCTCGTGATCTCGCCCGCGCCGTTTTCCAAGGGGCCGGCGGAGAGAGGAACTTCCCCGGCAAATACGAAACGCGTGAGCCGCCTGTTCACCTTTCCGGCGGACTTGATCCGGGAAATCACCTCCTGGCCGATGTAACATCCTTTCTGATACGAAATGTCGGTGTTTTCCAACAAGGCCTCCGGCGGCAGCATCCCTTCACCGAGTTCGGTTCCCCAGGCGGGAACTCCGTTACGGATGCGCAAGGCTTCCAACTCCGCGTCGGCGAACGTCGTGGCTTCGAGCTTTAGTTCGTCTTCCGGGCAGGCCAACCACCAGTCCCAGCCGGGAACCCCGTAGCGGTCCGATCGACGTACAAGCACTCCGGCAGGAGCCTCCGTCTCCGGACCGATGAGATGGCACAATGAATATTTCCCGGTGAGATCGGCGACCTCCACATCGTCCGCGATGAGATAGCGTGTGAGCCGCGCTTCGATATCCCCGGCGTTTCCCTGCAAGCCCGCCACCCAGAGTGCTCCTTCAGCACCTTCAACAAGTGTGACGCGGAACTGCAACCGCCCCTTCGCGTCGGTGACGCAGGATGGAAGTGAGAGGCCGCCGCCCACGACCTTGCGCACGTCCTGGGTGAGCTGGCCGTTCAGAAACCTGACCGCGTCCGGTCCCCGGAATTCCAGCAGAGCGGGTTTCCCCAAATGAACCACTCTCAATCCGCTCATGCGCCTGTCTGATAGGGTTTCACCACGGCGGAATAATCGAGATCACCGAGACCGGCGGCATCAAGCTCGCCCATGCGCTTGGAAACCGCGGCGATGGCCGGCGTTTCCAAACCTGCCGATTGTGCGAGAGCCAGCATGTAGCGGCTGTCCTTGCCCATGTTGGAAAGCGAGAAATGCGTGTCGAAATCGCCCGCGGCCATCGATGGGAATTTCATCCCCGTCAGCACGGACGCGCAGGCGTTTTGCGAAACGGCGTCGATCAGACATTGGGCGGAAACCCCGTGGCTGGTGGCGATGGCGAGAGACTCCGCCATCGCCTGCACCGTGCAGGCCGAGATCAGGTTCGTGGCCAGCTTCACCACGGTGGCCGAGCCCACCGCACCGCAGTGGATCCGGGCCTTGCTGGTGACGGCGAGGTAGGGTTCCAGCTCCTTTGCCAGAGCCTCGTCGCCTCCCGTGTAATAAACGAGCTGCCCGTTTGCGGAAGCCACCTTGCTTCCAGTGAATGGGGTATCGAGAAACCGGCATCCACGTGATTCACAAAGTTCGGACATCCACAGCGTCGTGTCCAAGTCCAGCGTCGCATGATTCAGGACGGTCTGCCCCGCGATCAGGAATTCCGCGATCCGTCCGACGACCTCGCGCGTGGCGATGGCGTCTTTCAAATAGAGGGAAATGATCGAGGCTCCGTCGATGGCCGCTTCCGGAGAGGCCGTTTCACCGGCATTTCCCTTCGGTGTGCGGTTCCAGCACCTTACCTGCCAGCCCGCGTCGGCGAGGCGTGAACAGGCCCGCGAGCCGATGATGCCCAGTCCCAGGACCGCGGCGCGTTGTTCCGGCTGCGAACTCATTTCTGGCGTTGCAATGCGAGTTCCACCAGCTTCGCCGCTTGTTTGCGGATCTCCGCCATCAGTTCGGGAGTCGGCTCCTTGCCATCCTCCACCACCATCTCGGTGCGCAGGCCGGCGAGCAGATCGCGCATGGCTAGATAGTTCGGCCGTTCGGAAATCCGCGGTTCCAGTCCTGCGACGGATTCCGTGTAATAATCCGCGATGTCCTCCCGCAGCACCTTGCGCGCGCGTTCGGTGGAAAACTGCTTGTCCACGGCCACGGTCGAAACCTCAAGCGCCCGGATCCAACCGCCGAGCGAGATGAGATGAGCGAGGTCCGCATCCTTGAGGGAAACGAGCTCCGCCTCCACGTCGTGCTGGGTGGCGGTGAGTTCCTTTTTCAATTGGGTGACATCCTTGTTCTTCGCGCTGTCCAGCAGGCTGGCCGCATGACGGTTCACCCGGTCACCCGCGCCGAGAGCCTTTCCATAGCGGGTGAGGTCCTTCGCCAGCTCCTCGATCTTGTCGAGCTGCTCGGCCTGCACCACGAGGAAACCGTCCGCGATGAGGAATCCCAGCTCGATCGACAGGTCCGCTCGGTCCTGGGCCATGCGGGCCGGCATTTTCCGTTCCACCTCAGCGATGGGCAGCGGCATGAGAAATTGCAACGTGTCGAACAACTTCGAAATCGAAGGCGCGGTGAATTCGTTCACCGCGAGCTCTTCACGGACGTGGGCGTCATCCACCAGGTCCTTCGGAATCTCCGCCCGCCCCTCTCCTTTCTCCTCCTGGGCTGCGAGTGGAAGTAACAATGCGGCGGTGGCTGCGAGCAGGCATGTGCGGCTGAATTTCACGAGCGGAGCTTGGCACCACGAGGCCCGTTCGGCAACCGGCAAAATCGGCCGGAAACAATATCCGGCAAGAGTTGCCGCCGAGCTATCCGGCTTGCACCCGGTCGTCACGAACGATTTCTCCGGACAATCGATGACCGGCCTCGACAGAAAGCTCCGGCCGATCTCAACATCACGTATTCCCTGCTATCTTCCGCCAACGAGACTTGGAATCATGGTTCAACATCTCGTCACCATGATGTCGCACGTGGATCACTAAAAAGCAGTGTCGGGAACAATCCTACAGGTGAAGCTGACGGCGACGCGGATTGGATTTTCGGGCTGGAAAGATCAAGCTTTCCTTTTGCGGCTGAGCAGCCAGCAGCCGATTCCGAACATATACGACATGGAGATGGCGGGTTCGGGAACCGTTCCTTGGATGCCTGTCGACGAGAAATTTCCGGAGGCACCAGGCACGTCGCGGAAGATAAACGCAGACTGGCCGATGGTCCATTCCTCAGGTGGAGGCGTTAGATAGGCCGACAGAAGCGTGCCGGTTCCGAGATCTGAATAAGTTCCCGACATATTGAACCGGAAGCTATAACGGAAAAATGTGGCGGTTGCGCCAACGGTTGATCCTGAATCGTAGGAAACCGTACTCCCGTCGGTGAATGTGGAACTGAGACCAAGATATTTTACCCCATTTTCCTCACGGATGGCGACGGTGTGCGTTCCGGCGATGACCGGGACAAAATCTCCGTCATTTTCTGACAGCCGGAGAAACTGAAGCCCTTGCAGAATATTGCCGAAAATCGCAACCCCACCCGAAGACGAAGTTTGAACCGAATTCGTGTCCACGCTGAACGAAACCGCGAACTTGTCTCCGATTGCGATGGAGGAAGCCGAGATCGTCGGCGATGGAAGCGTTCCGGTGCCTGTCACTTCGAAGACACCATTATACTGGATCACGGCCGCTGAAGATCGCGCGGTGGCGAGGCAAAGCAACAAGAGATGGATGGAGCAACGAATCCTCAGCATGAGCATTAAAAAAAACGAAGGTGCCCAACCTGTCAACGATTCAGCGGGCTCACCCATCCGGGAAGGATATGGGGCTGGCAACATGGCGATGCTGCGCGGTCTGTCGCACAACCGCTCAAACACGATGCGTGCGTGAGAAACCCGGTCGCAGGCAAGCGCAGGCGGGCCCGCTTGTCCACCGCCTGGAAAAGCGCCTCAAACTTGAAGTCCCGGAAAAGAAATCGCCTTGTCCGCCCCTGAAAATTTGGGTTGCCAAGTGGCCAAGGTTCCCCCAGCATACATGCATTGGAACGACGGAGCGGTGTTTCGCGTCGAATTTCTAATCCACTTGGGTTGACGCCCACCTGCCCTGCCGGGCCTTGGAAGCTTTCTGAAGCAAATCGAATCGGCAAACTCGCAGGATCGTTTCCCCCACCCGCCTTGCGGATCTGCGAGTGATTCCACCCGCCCTTCCGCGACAATCGCATTAATCCAACCCCTATTCCATTCCTCCATGGCCGGTCACAACAAGTGGTCCAAGGTCAAACACATCAAAGCCAGAGTCGATGCCATCAAGGGCAGGGTCTTCAGCAAGTGCGCGCATGAAATCGCCCTTGCCGCCCGCGCCGGTGGCGGAGATCCGGTGGCAAACGCCCGTCTCCGCACCGCGATCGACAACGCCAAGGCGGTTTCCATGCCCAAGGACAACATCGAGCGCGCCATCAGGAAAGGCACCGGAGAACTCGGCGGCGACGCCATCCAGGAAATCTCTTACGAAGGCTATGGCCCCTCCGGCATCGCGTTCATCATCGAAATGGCAACTGACAACCTCAACCGCACCGCCCAGGACCTGCGCACGATTTTCTCGAAAAACGGCGGCTCCGTGGCGACTCCCGGCAGCGTGTCCTACCAGTTCGACCGCAAGGGTGAGATCCGCATCAGCGCCGCGGAGCTCCCCGAAGACAGGATCATGGATGCTGCCATCGAGGCCGGAGCGGACGACGTCCATAGCGACGATGACGAACATCTCGTTCTCACCGCCGCGAACGAGCTCGGCACCGTGGCAAACGCCCTTCGAGGCACGGGCGTGACCCTCCTTTCCGAAAAACTTGTCTCCATCCCGCAGACACCCTGCGTCATCAGCGATCTCGCAACCGCCCGCCAGATCCTCAAGCTGCATGACCTGCTCGATGACTACCCCGACACCCTGAACGTTTTCACCAATTTCGAAGTGGCCGATGAAATACTCGGCCAGCTCGCTTCCTGAGCCACCCGCTCCCCCACTCCCTTTCAATCGACTACCGGATGAGTAACAATACCAACGAGGACGCCACGCAACAACCCCCAGCAGGCACGAACGGTGACACGCCCCCCGCACGCAAGAGGGCGGCGAGAAAAGTGGCGGTCAAGACAAGCGAGACCGCGTCCACCGAACCCGTTGCGAAAAAGGCGGCACGCAAGACCGCCGCAAAAAAAGCACCCGTCGTTGAAGCCCAGGTCGAAGCACCTGTGAAAAAAACCGCCGCGAAAAAGGCGGCGAAGAAAGCAGCGGCCGTCTCTTCGACGCCCGAGCTTCCGTTCGATCTGCCTCCCGTTTCCAAACCGGTTCCCGCTCCTGAGGAACCTGTCGCCGCCCGTGCGGTGAAGACTCCTCGGGCAAGGAAAACCGCCGTGAAAAAGGCCACCGCAGGACCAGCTGCCGAAGAGGCGCCGGCTCCATCACCGGCAGCTGAACCAATGACGGATTCCTCTTCTCCGGAGGAGGCCCCGCGTCGTTTCGGGCGTGTTCCCGGCGGCGGTCCGGTGAACCATCGCGAACCAGTCCAATCCCGCCCTGCCGCGCAACAGGAATCAATACCGTTTCCCGCGGCCGTCCAAACACCCGAGCCTGCCGAAGCACCGCGCGAATCGGAAAACCAGGATGGCCGGCCACGGAATTCCCAACAAGCCCGCCAGGAACAGCCCCAGCAGAATCAGCAGCGCCAGAACAACCAGGCGGCAGGCAACCAGGCAAACGGCGGTGGCCAGCCTCAGGAAAGCCGCAGCAAGCGCCGGCGTGAAAAGCGCAAGCGCCGCAATCAGGAGCGTCTCGCCCAGACCGGCGGGCAAGCTCCTCAAAACCCGCAGAACAACCAGAACCGCCAGCGCCACGACAACAACCGCGGCCAGCAAGGAAAACAGCAGGATGGCGAGGACCGCCGCAACACGGCGCCTCTCGACGGTCCGAAAATCGAATGCGACGGCATGCTCGAACTCGCGCCGAAAGGCTTCGGCTTCCTCCGCGTGCCGAAGAAAAACTTCGAGCAGGCGCGCGACGACATTTTCGTCACTCCCGAGACGATCCGCAAATACCACCTCCGTCCCGGCCAGTGGATTCACGGGCTTTATCAGGAAGGACACCGTGGTCCCCAGCTTGTGGAAATCTCCACCATCAATGATCTGGCTCCCGAAGATGCGTCCAAGCTTCCTCATTTCGACGAACTCAAGGCGATCAACCCGGCCAAACGTATCAGCTTCGAAACCACGCCCGAACGCTTCACCACCCGCGTCGTGGACATCATGGCTCCCGTCGGCCGCGGCCAGCGCGGGCTCATCGTCTCACCACCGCGCTCCGGAAAAACCACCTTGCTGCTGCACATGGCCGAGGCGATCCGCGAGAAGTACGACGAAGCCATCCACCTGATGGTGGTGCTGGTCGACGAACGGCCTGAGGAAGTCACCGAGTTCCGCCGCGCCCTGCCGGGTGCGGAGATCTACGCCAGTTCCAATGACGAGCAGGCGCGCAACCACTGCCGCATCGCCGAGCTCGCCATCGAGCGTGCCAAACGGCTCGTGGAGGCCGGACGTGATGTCTTCCTCATCATGGATTCCATCACGCGCCTCGCCCGCGCCTACAACGGTGGCATGAACAACCGTGGCCGTGGAACCGGTTCCGGCGGCATCACCATCGGAGCGCTGGAAGTCCCCCGCCGTCTCTTCGCCGCGGCGAGAAACACCCGTGGCGGAGGATCCCTCACCATCCTCGCCACCGCGCTCATCCAGACGAACTCCCGCGCCGACGAAGCCATCTACATGGAGTTCAAGGGCACGGGCAACATGGAGCTGGTTCTGGACCGCAAGATCGCGGAAAACTACATCTACCCTGCGGTGGACATCTTCAAATCCGGCACCCGCCGCGAGGAACTGCTGCTGGCGGAACACATGCTGCACAAGATCCACCTCATCCGCCGCGGCCTCTCCGGCCACCGCCCTGCGGAAGCGATGGAGCGTCTGTTGTTCTTCCTGAAAAAGTTCCCGAACAACCCGCAGATGCTGCTGGAGATCAAGGGTTGATCGGGAATCAACCCACCGGGAGCGCGGAATTCATTCCGCGCGAACCGCAATGCGGCTTTCATGCCCGGCCGTATTCGGTTCCGCGCGTGCCCCGTATTCAGCCTGTTTCTAACAGGCTCGTGGCGGAGACCTCCAGCCGCCACCCCTCTTTTCCCCGTGCGTGGCGGCCAACCCATTTCACAAATCGCCCTGACGTTTTTCGTCGGTCCTCCAGGTGCTGGCAACCCCGCTTCGCGTTTCCAACCACACCCCGATTGCGATCCCCACCGCATAGGCCGCAAGATCCGGCCAGTTGAAGGTGGAGCCGAGGACCAGATGTCCAAGCCGGAACGCGCGGATCGAGTCGATCCATGACGCATGATAGAGCTGGAGGAATTCAACCGTCCATGCGAAGGCCAGCGAGACAAGCGCGAGACGCGCCGTCGTCACGCGGTTGAGCAGAAATCCGAATCCGAAAAACACGAGCAACGCCCACAAAGCGTCACCGCCATATTTGCTCAAGAAAGGGGGCAGCGGAAGAAAACGGGAGCGCCAGAGCAGCCCCGTCCCCATAACCAGCAGGATGAGCAGCACGTAGGCAAATCGTTTCCGGCGCATACTATTGAAAAGAACTGGATAAATTTTCAAATCCGGATGTCACAGAACGTCAAGAAAAACGAGCACCGCAACCCAAGCCGCCAGAATGGATATGCCATCGCATTATTCAAATGGTAATAAAATATTATCTCCGAAAGAAATTTATTACGCCCCAAATATAAATAATATTATCCCATCCATTTATCTTGCGTGGAAACAATTACTGCAACTAATTTTGAGTGATCCATACTTCTCAAAAGGCCTTTACTGGGGGAGGTCAAACAGTGGAAAGTCTGAGTCGAATATCTCAGGTCCATGACGCTTCCACCTATCAGGACTGGGGCCGGGATTTTCTTCAAGAATACCAAGATCAGAATTAGATGGAATAAATTCTCTAATTTTCACCGTTCGTCCTCCCTCATCAATATTTCGATTTCCAAAGAAAGAAACGAAGGGCTGAATATATTTTATTCGCCTTTTGATAAAATTTCCCAAAATTAGGAATTGCGGACAAGGATGTTCGTGAGATGATATTTCTCTCCATTCACTTATTTATCCTTGTCCGCACATTTTGATTAAATTTCGATCACTGGAGCATTGTTGGAGCCTTTCACCAATTCAATAGAGTGCAAGGCTCCTTGCTTCGTGACATAACCTTCACTGGTAGCAATTTTCTCATGGTTTGCAGCCTTGAGATTCCAATACCAGTTGCCATTGGCGGTACTTTTCCAAACAGTGTAATACATATTTTTAGGGGGTTGGGGGGTTACGGCTGGGTGGATGAATTCCCAAACCAATTGCAAAATGCCTCTTTTTTTCCGGATGTCCATCGAAAAATTGACCTTATGAACACTTTTTTGGTTCATCCGAACAAGATTGGATTTATTTTCATCCCAAAACCATCCCTCGGATCCACTCCGATACCGGGTAGTGCCCCCTACGATTGCTTTCGCTTCCACAACCTCCCCACCAGGTCCATCACCCCCGCGCTCTTCAACCCCGGATCGACATACTCCTGGAGACAGTGGAAGAGGAAATAATAGAAGCGGCAGCTGGCCCAGACGCAGATTACAAGCAGCAGCGCCTCTTGCCAAAGCGGAGTGTCCGTCAGAAGCTGCAAGACTCCCGCCAGCACGGCGAGGACCGCGAAGAGAATCCCCTTCGCCACGATCCAGCGCTTGTCGGTCAGGTCCGGCCCCATGGTTGAAAATCTCCGATATCCCCGGTCGCGTCGATGACGGATTTCGCAATGGATTGGAAAGCCGTGGATTTTTTCCATCCGGCCGCATTCACGTTGCACTGGCGGGCATCACGGTGAAAATACCGCCAATCAGCAACGCACCATGACAACCGAACCGCAAGCCATCGAAGTGGAAGTCGTCGAGATCGACGGCGTCGCCCCGGTGGCGAAATCCGAAACCCGCGACGAAGCCCCGCCCCGCCAGCAATGGCAGGACTGGCAGCAGTGGCAGGGCCAGATCCGCAAGCTCGACGGCCGGTGGTGGCCGTTATGGGTGGTGCTCGGCACCATCGCCTTGCTGCTGCTGCTCACCTTCGGAGTGGTGATCGGTCTGGTTTTCGTCGTTTTCAAGATGATAAGCGCGTTCTTACGGGCGATTTTCCGGTAATCGGAAAACGCGGTCACTCACCGGAATTGACACCCGCCCCTTCCGATCGTCAGGTTTGCGCCATGCAGCGCTTCGCAAACAAAATCGCCGTCGTCACCGGAGGTGGCCGTGGAATTGGTCAGGAAATCGCCCGTGCTCTCGCAGCCGAGGGCGCCAAGGTCGCGGTGGTGAGCCGCAGCGAGTCGAGCTGTGGGAAAGCGGCTGAAGAAATCAACGCGGATTTCCCCGGCTCCTGCACGGCCTATGCGGTGGACGTCGCGGACCATGCGGCGGTCCAGGAACTCTCGAAGAAGATCGGTGACGAGATCGGTGCGGTGAACATCCTCGTGAACAACGCCGGCGTCACCCGCGACGGCCTGCTCATGCGGATGAAGGAGGAGGACTGGGACACCGTCCTCGACACGAACTTGAAAGGGGCTTTCAACACGGTGAAGGCGTTCATGCGGCCGCTGATGAAGGCCGAGGATCCGCGCATTATCAACATCGCCTCCGTCGTCGGCATCATTGGAAACGCCGGACAGGCGAACTACTCCGCCTCCAAGGCGGGTCTCATCGGCTTCACCAAGGCCGTCGCCCGCGAGCTTTCCGGCCGCCAGGTGACATGCAACGCGGTGGCTCCCGGATTCATCAAGACCGACATGACCGACGAACTCACCGACGCGCAGAAAAACGCGGTCGTCGGAAACATCCCGCTCGGCAGCTTCGGCGAAACCAAGGACATCGCGGCGATGGTCGCGTTCCTCGCCAGCAAGGAAGCGCGCTATATCACGGGACAGGTCTTCGCGGTGGATGGCGGGATGACGATGTGAAAAAAGCATGAAATCCCAAATTCGGAATTCCAAGCGGAAGAGAAGAAAACGGATAAGTCCACGCGTGGAGCCAACCCGCGGATCCCTCTTCGTTTGGAATTTAATACTTAAGATTTAGAATTTATAATCATGGACCTCATCCTGCTGCGCCACGGAAAGGCGGAAGACATGAACATCGGAGGCGACTTCACCCGGGAACTGGTGGAGAAGGGCCGTGACCAGTCACGCCGTGCGGCGCGCTTGTTGAAAGCCGCCAAGGCTCTGCCGGAAATCGTCCTCACAAGCCCGCTGACCCGCGCCCGGCAGACGGCGGACGAATTCTGCCAGACGGCGGAGATCCCGGGCGCGGTCATCCAAGGCTGGCTCGCCTGTGGCATGTCACCGGAGACCGCGCTGGCGGAACTCGCGGCGTTCCGCGATTTCAAACGGGTGGCCATCGTCGGACACGAGCCTGATTTCTCCCAACTCATCGCCTGGGTGCTCGGCGCGAATGGCGGCGGCATCGTGGTGAAGAAAGGCAGTCTCACCTGCCTGTCACTGAATCCTCCGTCGCGGTATGGATCGCTTGTTTACATGATCCCACCGAAACTGGCGGCGGATTCCTGAGGGAGAGATCCATTATATCCCGTGTGACGGATCAGTTACGGTAAACACGGCACGCACGATTCTCCTTGCCGCATGCCGTGTCCACCACCTAACAGATTCGTCATGAAACCGCCCAGCTTCGCATTGATGGTGATCATCGGGATGGCTTGCACTGCAGAGGCCTCCACCACACTCCATACCCTCGATCCACAGGCTTACCGGGACGAGGCAGCCCTTTACCCGAGCGTGGGAAAAGTGGCGGGCAACGGCATCACCGGCTCCGGCGTGCTGATCTCGAACCAATGGGTGCTCACTGCGGCCCATGTCGCCCTGGGCAAGCAAGCGGGCGATACATTCAATGTCGGCGGAGTGGACTATACCATCTCCAGCAGCGTGACCCATCCGAACTACCTGAGCGCCGGTTCCAATTCATATGATCTCGGACTGCTCTATCTGTCGGCACCTGTCACGACCGCCGGCCCCGCGCAGATGTTCCGCTATGCCCAGCCGTCATCCATCATCGGGAAGGAAGCGACCTATGTGGGCGTCGGCTTCACCGGTACCGGCATTACCGGAGTCAGCTCCTCAGCTCCCGAACTGCGGGCGTTCACCAATCTCATCGAATTCTATGGTGAACAGTATGGTCTGACGAATACCTCGATCGTCTCCGACTTCGACAACCACGACGGCACGATCAACCGCGCGGACTCCATCGCGGCGGCCACGCGTTTGGAAGGTTCCCTCGCTCCGGGCGACAGCGGCGGCGGGGTGTTCGTCACGGAAGGCGGGGTGCGCTATCTGGTCGGGATCAACAGTTACTCCGGTTATGTGAATGTGGGAGGGATGAATTCCAAATACGGCGGCATCAGTGGCGCGATGGATTTGCAGCAATTCTACCCGTGGATTTTCTCGGCCACGGGCATTTCCGCCGTTCCGGAGCCCGGCGTGTTGTGGTTGTGCGCCTTGGGCGGGCTCCTCGGGCTGGTGCGGCGGAGGTGATTTTCATTCACCCTGCGGTTTTGATTGCCACCGGCGCGGTGAGCCGGGAGAGTGCGCTTGTCCCTGACATCTGTTTTCCGAATGAAAGTCGTCGCCGTCGCCAACCAAAAAGGTGGAGTGGGTAAAACCACCACCGCCCTGAATCTCTCCGCCGCCCTCGCCTTGCGGGGCCAGCGGGTGCTTCTGGTCGATCTCGACCCACAGGCGAACTGTACCAGCGGCCTCGGCATCGAGGTGCCGGACGGAAGCAGCATGTATCCCGTGCTGACGAATGAGGCGACCGTGCACCAGCAGATCGTCCCCACCGGACGGGAAAACCTCTCTCTGGTCCCTTCCGAAATGGACCTGGCGGGCGTGGAAATCGAACTGGCCCGCAGCGACGACCATCTCACCCGGCTGAGAAACATCCTCCAAGGACTGAAACCGAACGACTTGTTCGAATACTGCATCCTCGACACCCCGCCATCACTGGGCGTCCTGATGACTTCGGCACTGGCTGCGGCGGATGAAATCCTCATCCCGCTCCAATGTGAGTGGTTCGGCTTGGAAGGGCTGGCGAAAATCGTCCATGTCATCGACCAGATCCGTGGCTCGGACGCGAATCCGAACCTGACCTTGGAAGGAATCGTGATGACGATGTATGACGGCCGCACCCTGCTCTCGCGACAGGTGGTGGAAGAAGTGTCCCGGTTTTTCCCGGAGCAGATGTATACGACCATGATTCCCCGGACCATCCGGATCGGTGAGGCCCCCAGCCATGGAAAAACCATTTTCGAGCACGATGAGACCGGGCTCGGGGCGCAGGCATACGGTGCCCTGGCGGACGAGTTCCTGAGACGTCACGCCGTGCCAAGCCCCTCGCTGGCGGCGCGTTAGACGCCCGTTCGCAAATAAAACCATTCTTCCGGCTCCATCGCGGTTCCGTCCCGATGGAATGAAATCCAATGGCCGGACGGGTCATTATCCAACGTGCAAACTCCCCCCACGACATTCACGTGAATGAACCTCCGCTGAGACCTCGAGCCCGGAAAGCCCCGGTGATCGTCATCACGGCGATCATCACAACCGTGGTGGTTTCCATATTGTGGATCGTCGGACTCACCGGAGTCAGCCATTATTTCTCGCGGAACACTCCTACCTTCGCCGTGAAGATCGATGCCCCATCCCATGCCGAGGTGGGAGAGGTGATCACCCTCCATGTGAAGATCCGCAACCCGGATGACGTGGTCCAGAGTCTTGATAACATCGGCATCAGCGATTCACTCTTTGACGGATTCAAAGTGGTCGGTGTTTCCCCCGACGCCTCGGTGGCCCGCCAGCTTGGCAGCGGCTCCAGCTATACTTTTCACAAAAAACACTCTCCCGGGATGAGACGCTGGATGTCGCATTCGATCTGGAAGCGGTCAAACCCGGCACCTGGACCGGCGACATCGATTTCCATACCCCGTCCCAAGCCTACATCACCTCTACCACGACCATCCGCGTCAACGCCCCCGGAGATCGTCCCCAGAACACGGAAAAGGACGACGAGACCGAAAAACCACCTTTCTCACACGTGATCAAGGTTCCACCCTCCGTCGCTTTGGGTGAGGATTTCACCCTCCATGTGGAGGTCACCAATCCAAGTGACTCCCCCCTGTTCCTTGAAAGCATCTCTCTGGGAGACAATTTGAACAAAGGGTTCGAATACCTGGATGCGGTTCCCAAGCCGGTCGCCAATTCCATTTACGATGATGAAATTTCGCTCGAATGGTCTGAAATCCTCCTTCCCGGCCAAACCTTCACTGCGGATATCTCGCTGAAAGCGGTAAAGGCAGGCATTTGGACCGGCACCTTGGAATTCTGGAATGAAGATTTTGCGGACTATGTCTCATCCTCGGTCACCATCCGCGTGAACCCGTCCGCTCCCCCGGAGGGGTCCGTTCCTGACTCACTTTCCCCTGTCAGAAATCCCGGGGAGTGACGTGTTTCCTCCGATTCCCCGGCTCGCTGATGTGGAGCGCGTGGAACGTTGGCGGTTAAAATGAGGAACACGGATTCTCGCTTGACCTTGAGACGGCGAATGATGAGGTTTTCCCATTCTCTTAAAGGCAGCCCGCCTTCCTTTTTGGTCACACAACAAACCAAAACGGCACCCGACTCCCCGAGAACCACTTTCCCACTTTTTATACTACTCTTTCATTTTCAACACCATCCATGTTCAAAAAGCTTTTTGGCAACCTATTCTCAAATGACATCGGCATCGATCTAGGCACTGCGAACACCCTCATCAACGTCAAGGATCACGGCATCGTCCTGCGCGAGCCGTCCGTCGTCGCGGTCAAGGCGGGCACCAACGAAGTGCTTGCGGTCGGTGACGATGCAAAACGCATGCTCGGCCGGACGCCTGGCAATATTGTCGCCATCCGTCCGCTGAAGGATGGTGTCATCGCGGATTTCGAAGTCACCGAGGCGATGCTCCGCCACTTCATCAAGAAGGTGAACAAAGGCCGCCGCTCCACCCCACGGGTGCTCATCGCCATTCCCTCCGGCATCACCGAAGTCGAACGCCGCGCGGTTCGCGAGTCGGCCTTGCAGGCCGGTGCGCGCGAGGTTTACCTCATCGAGGAACCCATGGCGGCCGCGATCGGCGTGGGGCTTCCGGTTCAGGAAGCCTCGGGAAACATGATCGTGGACATCGGTGGAGGAACCACGGAAGTGGCGCTTATCTCCCTCTCCGGCATTGTTTACGCCCGCTCCGTCCGCACCGCGGGCGATGAGCTGGACGAGGCGATCATCCAGTACATGAAGCGCGCCTACAACCTCATGATCGGCGAGCGCACTTCGGAGGAAATCAAGATCCGCCTGGGCTCCGCCGCCCCCCTTCCCAAGGAAATGACCATGGAGGTCAAGGGCCGGGACCTCGTCGCCGGCCTTCCGAAAACCATCACCATCACCTCGCAGGAAATCCGCGAAGCCATGGCCGACCCGCTCAGCACCATTGTTGACGCGGTCCGCACCACTCTGGAACGCTGCCCACCGGAACTTGCCTCGGATCTCGTCGACCGGGGCATCGTGCTGGCGGGTGGAGGAGCCTTGCTCAAAGGGCTTGACCGCCTGCTGCGCGAGGAAACCGGGCTGCCCGTCCACATCGCGGAGGACCCCCTCAGCGCGGTGGCGGAGGGCACGGGCAAGGCGCTTCAGGAGCTTGCGTTGCTGAAGCGGGTAGCGAACTCGGATCGCTGAGCGGTCCCACCCAAAGCCAAACCCGGCCATGAAGCCGCTCAATCTCATCGCCCTGCTGCTGTTCCTCGGAGGAGCTGTCTGGGCATTCACCCAAAGTGACCGCGCCGTGCGCGAGGTCCAGGAATTGTACTTTTCCGCGATGGCTCCGTTTTTGAAATCCGGGTCCAAAATGGAAACCCAGGCCCGCAGGTTTCTCGACGAGACCCGCCATTCGAAGGAACTCGAGGTGGAAGTGGAAACCCTGCGCGGGGAACTCGGCGCCCTGCGGGTGAAGAACTCGCTCTACAAGGATCTGGAAATGGACAACGCGCAGCTCCGACACGCGCTCGATTTCAAGAAGGCCACGAACTTCGATGTCGTCGCGGCGAATGTCATCCGCCGCCACCCCACCACCTGGTGGCAGACCGTGGACATCGACGCCGGTGAGGAACGGGGCATCGGCACCCAGCTCGCCGTGCTTTCGAACGAAGGTCTCGTCGGCAAGATCGACCGCATTTACAAGGATCAGAACCGCGCGTCCGTGCTGCTGCTGACCGATGAGAAATGCCAGGTCTCCGCCCGGGTGGACGGCTCTCCGGAAGTGGGAATCCTCAGTGGCCAGCGCGGCCGCTTCGACGGGAATCCCCTCCTCCGCCTGCGTTTCCTCTCGACAGATGCCGCCCTCCACAAGGGCCAGAAAGTTTACACCACAGGCCGGGGAGGAATCTTCCAGCCAAACATCTTATTAGGAACCATCGATTCCGTCGAAAAAGGCGCGCTGGATTCCGAAGCTCTCGTCCGGCCATCGGTGAACTTCGCGGATCTCAGCACGGTTTTCGTCGTGCTCTCCGCCGATACTGACAGTCCGTGATCCGTTATTCGTTCATCACCATCCTGCTTCTGCTCGCGGCCTTCGTCGTCCAGCAGTTCCTGCCCGCGTTCACGGGCATCCACCACTCGAGGATCCTGCTGGTGCAGCTGGTGTTCCTCTGCTCCGCCGTCACCGTCGGCCAGCCGACCATGCTGCTGCTCGCCTTCATCGGCGGATTTTTCTGGGACGCCCATTGCTGGCTGGGCCCGCACGGCGGAGATCCGGAGGTTTACACCCAGCAGGTCGAGTCGCTGCGCTTCGGTTATTCGATCTTCCTTTTCGCCGCCATGGGTTTCCTCATGCAGGGCATCCAGCCCCTTTTCAAACAAGGGAAATGGCATTTCTCCGCGCTGCTCTCCGGCATCGCGATCTTCCTCTACCTTGCCGCCGAATACGCCATCATCAACTTCGTCCGCGGCGATTTCGTCCTCTCGAAAACCACGGTCACCCAGATGCTTTTCACATCGCTGCTGACCATGCTTTTTTCCCCTCTCATCTTCTGGTTGCTGTTCCGCGTCGCCCGGGCCTGCAACCATTCCATCAACCCCGAAGCTGCGAAGAAAAAACGCCGCCGCTCTTTCTGACATGGAACCCAGCTACCGCCTCAGACTCTATCTTCTCACCGCCCTCATCCTTGTGGGCTTCGGCGGGTTGTTGTCGCGGTTGCACGAATTCCAGATCGTCAATCGGGATGAGTATCTTCGGAAAGTCCCCGGCAACCGCACCGTCACCGTCCGCGAACCCGGCATCCGTGGCGAAATCACGGACCGCAACGGCATCACCCTCGCCAAGAACGTCCGCAACTACGAGGTATCCCTGAATCTCGACGAAATCCGCCAGGCTTATCTCGCCCAGCATGAGGATCCGGAGATCGAAAAGCTTACGAAGGAGGACGGCATGTCGCGCAAACGTGTCGAGAAAGACATCGTCGCCATCGTGACCGACGGACCGGTGAGGATTCTCGGAGCGCCCGGGCTGGACCTCGCGAGACCCTACAATGCCAAGGAACTCCGCACCCACTACATCACCCACGGCGGGCTGGTGCCCTTCAGCTACCGCTCCGACCTCACCTATGAGGAGTTCGCGAAATTCGCCGAACACAATCTCGACCTGCCGGGTGTCTACCTGAGCCTCCGGCCCCAGCGCGATTATCCTTATGGCGCGCTCGCCAGCCATGTCCTCGGCTACATCACCAAATGGAAAAAAGGCGATGTCCCGGAAAGCGCCATGCGCAAATACGACCACTATATCGGTGATGACAAGGGCATCGCAGGGGTGGAGGCGACGATGGACAAATACCTGCAAGGTCCGGAAGGCCAGAAGGCGGTGGTGAAGGATGAAAAAGGCCGCACCATCCGCATGTCAGACTACACCAAGCCGGGCAGCGGAGCGAAGGTGAAACTCGCTATCGACGCACCCGTCCAATACTTGCTCGAAAACACCCTGCGCTACGCAGGCCGGGCGGCGGGCGTCATCATGGATGTGAATACCGGTGAAGTCCTCGCCATGGCGTCCATTCCGGATCTGAACCCGAACGACTTCTACCCCACGATTTCCCAGTCCAACTTCGACGGTTACAACCACAACAAGCTGGCCCCTCTCACCAACCGCGCGATTTCCCCGTTCCCACCGGGATCCACCATGAAGATCCCCATCTCCATCTCGGCGGCTCTCGTCAACATGGCGAACAAGCACTACACCTGCAACGGCTATGTCTCGTATGGCAACGCGCGGGTGAAGTGCTGGATCGGACGGCCTCCTCACAACAGCAGCCACGGAGGTCAGAATATCTCCGAAGCCATCCAGCACTCCTGCAATCCCTATTTCAACCACCTCGCCAACTCCATGCCCCGGGACGCCCTCATCGAAGGCTGCTCCATGGTGAACATCGGCAAACGCACGGGGATCGAACTTCCCTCGGAAGATTCCGGCATCCTGACCGGCAGCCGCGCATGGCGCGCCGCCTATCCGAATGAAGCGCTGACGGATCACGCCGTCGCCATGCTTTCCATCGGCCAGGGACAATCCATGGCCACTCCTCTCCAGGTATGCTCCGTCGCCGCCTGTGTCGCAAACGGAGGAAAGTATTACCAGCCCCGTGTCGTCAAGGAGGTCATCTCGGAAAGTGGCAAGGTGCTTGTGGCGGATACTCCGAAACTTCAGATCGATCTCATCAAAGCCGGTATCAAACCCGCCGATTTCGAACTCATCCGCAAGGGCATGTTCATGTCCACCAACGAAAGGGGCGGCACTTCCGGAAAAGTGAAACTTCCCAACATCGTCGCCGCTTCCAAAAGCGGCACGGCCCAGGCCACTGAATTCGGTAAATTCACGAACACCTCGTGGATCATGAGTTTCGCTCCCTACGAGAATCCGAAGTACGCCGTCTGTATCATGGTCCAGAACGCCCAATCCGGCGGTGCCGTCGTCGGCCCCCTCGTCAATCTCGTCTATCGCGGCCTGTTCGCCCGGGACCTCAAAGGCATCCGGCTCCCGCTGAAACCCCAGACCAAGGTGCCGGGCTACATCGGTGAGAACATCAAGGCCATCGAGATCACACCGGAAGCCATCGCCGCCGTCGAAGCCGGAGACACCTCCCCCGCTCCGGAGGCCATCAGCGCGGTCGCCGCGGAGATTCCTCCCGCCACCGAGGAGGAAGTCGGAGAAACCGGAGAGGAGTCCGGCGATGTTCCGCCGACCATCCAGCCCGAGCCGGTCACCGACACCATCCCTCTTCCCACAGTCACCCCTGCCGCGGATGCGGAAGGTTCCGTCATACCCAAGGCCCTGCCTGTGAAAGAAGACTAACTTCCCCAAAAACCCTAAATCAACCCTCAACCCCTTTATCACCATTAACATGATCCAACACATCAAGAGACTCCTCGGCATCGGCAAGCCCGACCCGTCGAGGGGGAATTCCATCGTCGTCAACGTAGAGAAACTCGAGCGCCGCGTCGCTCTCCTCGAAGACGGCGTGCTCGAAGAATACACTGTCGAGCGGGAAGGAGACCAGAACATCGTCGGAGGCATTTTCAAAGGCCGTGTCAAAAACATCGAAGGCGGCTTGAAGGCCATGTTCGTGGACATCGGCCTGGACAAGAACGCCTTCCTTCACTTCTGGGACGCCATCCCCGCCGCGCTCGACGGCGGACTGGAGGAGATCCAGCGCGAGGGCAAGAAGAAGCAGCAGAAAAAGATCACCTCCAAGGACATTCCGGACATCTATCCCATCGGTTCGGAAATCGTGATCCAGGTTTCCAAGGGGCCGATCGGCACCAAGGGCCCACGGGTCACGACGAACATTTCCATGGCGGGACGCTACCTCGTCCTCATGCCCTACACCGAGCAATTCGGCATCTCCCGTAAAATCGAGGACCCGAAGGAACGCGCCCGTCTGCGGAAAATCGTGCAGAAACTCGCCGTCCCCGAAGGCATGGGCATCATCATGCGGACCGTCGCCCAAGGCACCCGAGCCCGCCACTTCGTCAGGGACCTCCACATGCTGCTCGAGCAGTGGGACGAGATCGAAGCCCGCCGTGTGAACAACCCCGCTCCGGCCTGCATCTTCCAGGAACCCGGCCTCATCGAACGCACCGCCCGGGATTTCCTTACCGATGAGATCGACCAGGTCATGTGCGATGACGCCGAAACGACCGAGATGATCCGCAACATCGCCGGAAAAATCTCCCGCCGTGCCAAGCGCCGCGTACATTACATGCCGTCCACCACCCAGCCGATTTTCGAAAAAGTCGGCATCCAGAAACAGATCGACGAGGCATTCTCCCGCCAGGTGTGGCTGAAATGCGGCGGCTACATCGTCATCGACGAGACCGAGGCCCTCATCGCGGTGGACGTCAACACGGGACGCAACCGCGGCTCGAAGGACGTGGACAAGATGATCCTCGAAACCAACGTCGAGGCCGCCGTCGAGGTCGCCCGCCAGCTCCGCCTCCGGAACATCGGTGGTCTGGTCGTCATCGACCTCATCGACATGCGCCACCGCAAGGACCAGCAGACGGTTTACAAGGCCATCAAGGAACGCCTGAAAAAGGACAAGGCCAAGACCCAGGTCCTGCAGATCTCACCCGTCGGCCTCATGGAAATGACGCGCCAGCGGCTTAACGAATCCCTGCGGGACTCGATGTACGAGCCATGCCCCTATTGCCAGGGCCGCGCCCGCGTGAAGACCCCGATGACCATGTCCATCGAGATCCAGCGCCGCCTCAACACCATCATCCAGAAGCATCGCGACAACGTCGGCGACCTGATCGTCATCGTGAACAGCGATGTTCTCAACCGCTTCAAGAGCGAGGACTCCAAGCTGCTCGGCGAACTGGAACGCTCCCACTCCGGACGTCTCATCTTCCGCTCCGATCCGACGATGAACCGCGAACGCTTCCTCGTCATTGACGCCGCGACGGAAAAGACGATCGATCAATGAATCACCCGGGGTTGTGACATCTGTCACAGCTCGTCCTGATCGGGAGCAGCGGATACCATTCGCTGCTCCCGATTTGTTTTTATATATCCGGGCGGCCGACATCCGGAATTTTGTCCTCGGCCACCGCCTGGCTTGGGTCCCGACAGGATGCCCTCTCCCTATCGACTGAAGCCGGTGGGTGCCCTGACACCTGGAAACATCATGACCGGCGTTCGGCACTCCATTTCGCATGAAACAATACCAACGCGCAGTTGCCTTTCAGATTGAGCCGATCGGTTGAATATGGATCCAAGTTTCCATCCCGCCGCTGGACAGGATGTCCACGGCACCCGGCGTTCAGGATGAACGCCCTCCTTTCCGCGAGCCGTCGGCGCGTCGTCATTCTGACAACTGCTCCGGGGACATTCTGTCCCGCGAAAATCGAGTAGCGAAAGGAATGCCCGATCTTTACAATCCCGTCACGATCTCGCACCCCGGAAGCTTCTCCTGCAACGCCTTGATCGCTTCGGGAGTGACAGCGGTCTTCCACAGGTAGAGGCGCTTGAGACCGGACATCGTGGCGAGCTTGCCCACTCCGGCATCCGTGACTTTCGTGCCGTAAAGATTGATGGACTCGAGAGCCGGCAGTTTCAAAAGAGTGTCGATGGCGGCATCAGTGATGCCTGTCTCCGCCAAGCGGACGAGACGCAGGCTCTTCGCCGACTCAAGCTGCACCACCGCCTGGTCCGTAACCTTTGTGGCGGAGAGATCCACCGTGACGAACTGGGGAGTCACGGCTTCCAGCTTCTTGAACCCCGCGTCATCCAAGTTTCCGCGCAGCGAAACGGCGGTGAAAGTCAAAAGGGTGGATTGCTGGGACTCGAAGCTCAACGCTCCGGGAAATTCCTTGGAAATCGCCGCCACGGCGTTTTTGAGGGCGTCATCCTGCTTCGCCGCAGGCGCGTGATGGGCTTCCTCTCCTTCGGCGGCTTCCGGTTCCGCACTTGGAGCAGGGCCGCCGGGAGCGATTTTCGAGAGCGATTCCTTGATCTCCGCAGGAACGGTGAAATCCCCAAGAGTCTTCTTCGGATCAGCACCCGTCTCGATCCACCATTTCACGACCGCGAGCTCATGGGCCTCCAGGCCCTTTTTGCCTTCCGGCGGCATGCGGTCCTCATCATCCTCGGGAAGTTCCATGCGGATGAGCACGTTGCTTTCGGCAGGCTTGCCAGGAACCAGGCCGGCTCCATCCTTACCGCCCTTCACCAACACTTCGTAGGTGTCCATGCGATACTTGCCTTTGGCCTTGCCGGGTTTGTGGCACTGGACACAACGGCGCTCGAACATGGGATGAATGATCGTTTCGTAGACTGAACCTTCCGGAGCTCCTCCTGCGGCGACGGGTGCGGCGGGGGTGCCGGCACCTCCCGCCGGAGCTTCGTTTGGCTTTGCGTCTACGGCTGGATCCGAGGTCCCCTTGATCGTCGGAGACTTGTCGGAATCTTTGATTTTCAGGCCCAACGCACTGCGAATGGGATCCGGCGCGTATTTGGTCAGATAATCCTCCCCGTGAGTAAGTGACGCGCCATCATGGCTGGCGAACCCCATGATGCTGACGCTCGCGAACAACAGCAATCTGTAGAACGCCGCATTCCCTCCCAGCGCGACGGTCCATGCTTTCAAAACGAAGGTCAGGACCGCGGCGACGGCAAAAGCCAAACCGCCCCACAGATGGCGCTCGGCGATGGCATTGCCGGTGTAGTCGTCCCCATGCCCTTGATAAAGCAGGAAACCGGCGATGACCGCGACGATCGAGCTGGCCGCCCCGAAGAACAAGGGGAACATCGAAGTATTAGCCACGCTTTCGTGATGCCGCCTGCCGAAAATCGCTCCCAATTCCTGCACAATGATGAGCATGAAGACTCCGATGGGCAGGTGCAGCAGCACCGGGTGGAAGTGGCCGATGAACCGCACGATGTCCGGCATCTTGTCACCATCCGGTTCCCCTGCGATGAAGGGCATGGCCACCAAACCGCCGATGGCGAGCAAGCTGAAGAAGGTGAGAGCCCAAGGTTTTGTGCGCCGGGTGAGGAGTGCGGTGTCAGCCATAGAGTGCGGCTATTACGCTTGGGTCGCGGAGATTCTTCCAGTGAAAATTCCGCTACCTCCATAAATGGGGATGCTTCAGCAGGGCGTCTCAAACATCGACCGTCGGGCCGGAATGAGAGGGTTTGCCGCGTTTCGCCTTTTTCATGAAAGGAATCCACCGCGTCACGTCATACCCCAGATAGGCCATGGATTTTACGAAAATCAGCAGCGCCGTCGCTTCATCAACAATCGGCAGCGGATCGGGAATGGGCACGGCGACGAGCAGATAGAGGCCCGATACGGTGGCAAGAACCCAAGCGATGCGCCTTTTCATGACCTGAAAGCTATCATGATTCCAAAGCGAAGCAACCAAGGATCATCCTTGCCTCGTTCCACGGCGGCGGAGAGACTCCGGGCAACCTTATTCCACCATGGACATCCTCTTGCTCAAAACTCTCCACGTCGGCGGTGTGATCGCGCTGTTTTCATCCCTCGGAGCCATCATGCTCGGAGGATCCGGTAAAAAGGGCGCCTCCGCGCTCCATGGCATCTCGCTGGTGCTGATCCTGCTCATTGGCTTCGCCATGTTGAAAAAACCACCGATGGATGCTTATTGGTGGATGGTGAAACTCGGCCTCTGGCTGTTCATCGGAGGTGCGCCCGCTCTGTCAAAGCGCGGGGTGCTTCCCGGCCCGGTCGTGCTCGGCCTCTGCATCGCCGCAGGGGTGGCGGCGGCATGGCTTGGTCTGAACAAGCCCTTCTGAGTCAGATTTTCTCCACCTCGACCTGGACTTCCATCCGGCAGTGGCCGGTGCCACGGTAGTTGCCCCTCACGGGCGTGACATCCTCGTAGTCGCGACCGACGGCCACCTTGACGTAGCGTTCGTCCGCCAGCGTGTTGTTCGTCGGATCAAAGCCGATCCAGCCGGCGGCGGGGATGTAGATCTCCGCCCAGGCATGGGAGGCCTGCGCTCCCACCAGCGTGTCGCGCGGGCCATTGTAAAGGTAACCCGAGGCATAGCGTGCCGGGATATTCACCGCACGGCAGAGACCGAGCATGACATGGGTGAAGTCCTGGCAAACGCCGCGCTTCATTTCAAACGCCTCCTCCAGGTGGGTGTTTACGGTGGTCACCCCCTGCTCATAAGCGAACTCACGGTGGATCCATGACATGATGGCCATCGATTGGTCGAAGACCGATGAAAATCCCCGGGTGATGTCCAACGCCTCCCGCCATACCTCCGGGTGGCGGGAAACCCAGCGGCTTTCCTGGAGATATTGCCAGATCTGCTCCCGGATGGACGGGTCATTGTAGCCCTGCGACGTCGCCTCGCGGCTTGCCTGGGATATGTCCAGGGGAAGATTGTGCACGCGGATCCTGCTTTCGATTTCCAACCGCGTGTGTGGTCCCGGCAGTTCGAAATGCTGGGTGATGTTCTGGAACAGATCCGTGAACCTCCTCACCCGCGTGGCGGGAATCACACGGATGAGCGCGCTGATGGTCTTCTGATAAGGAAACGTCCGGGGTTCCAGATGCAGCGTGTTCACACTGTGCGTCACAGGGAAGGAATAGATGAACGTGGTCCTGTGGAAGACCGCGAGTTTCATCCCGACCGTGGACTGGAGCGGCTCAGAGATTTGGTTCACTCCGCTGCTGTTGTTGTTGCTGTTGTTGCAATTGCCATGCGGCGACATCCGACATGGTTGGAGGTTTTGGCCCGGGACTGACCTGCACGCGCTCCGGCATGAGGACGTAGGTTTCGAAAATCTCGCCACCGATGTGGTTGAAGCGGCTTTGGAGGCCGTCCAGATAATCATGCAGCCCGGTCTTCGACACCTCCTCCGCCGAGCCGAAGTTCAGATCGGAGAGCAAACGCCCGGACTCGCGCTCCGCCTCATTTGAAAACGCGCCACGGGGCGTACCCGAAATCCGGTGGAGTGAGATGTCCACGCGTTCGATACAGTAGCGGACGGACCGTGGGAAATCACTGGAAAACATCAGGAAATCCGTCACTCCCCGTGCGTTGATTTCCTGTTGCAGCGCACGATAGGCTCCCATCGCACCGCATGACCGGAGGATCGCGGTCCAGTGGAGGATGCCGGGCGAGGCGGCTTCCATGCCATCCTCACCAGGGGGAAGATAGCTGGAAACATCGAGGAAACGGGTGGTCTTGTCCGCCCGTTCGAGGTGGCGGCCCAGCTCCATGAATTCCCAAGCCTCGTTCCGCCGTGTGGTGGAGGAAGCGATGCCGAGGAATGTCACCGCGGAGCGGCGGATGTTCTCATAGTAGCGCGGAGGATCGTATTTGATCAACCTCTGCGCCTCGGAGGATCGGGAAAAGAGATACAACGCGTTCAGCTCTTCCCACAGCTCGTCGGACAACTGGTCCCGCACCGTCCGCGCGTTCTCACGCGCGAGCGCGATGCAGGACGTGATGCTGTTCGGGTTGCGCGGATCGTCCGTCAGATAACGGATGACCTCGTCGCTGCCGGAGTCATCGTAGAGTTTTCCAAAGGCCTCCTCGTCACCCGTGCTCAGGATGATGGGCTGCCAGAAGCCGCTGAGGCGTTCGCTGTCGAGGCGTTCGAAATCCAGCAGCAGCTGTTGGTTGACATCGATGAGGCGTGCGAGATTGTCGGCCCGCTCCACATAGCGGACCATCCAGTACAAAGTGTTGGCAACACGTGAAAGCATAATGATTTTCTAATGGCGGAGGACCCAGGTATCCTTACTTCCACCGCCTTGGGAGGAGTTTACTACGAGTGAATCTTTGGTCAGGGCGACGCGCGTGAGGCCGCCCGGCACGATCTTGATGTCGCTGCCATAGATAATGTAGGGCCGCAGGTCGATGTGCCGCCCTTCCATGGCACCCTCGCACCAAGTCGGCGAGCGTGAGAGGGAGATCACCGGCTGGGCGATGTAGTTGCGCGGATCGGCGATGATGAGCTCGCGGAACTTCTCGATCTCCTCCTTGGTCGCGGACGGTCCCATGAGCATCCCGTAGCCACCGGATTCGTTCGCGGCTTTCACGACGAGCTCGGGGAGATTCGCGAGGATGTATTTCAAGTCCTCGGGCTCCGAGGCAAGGAATGTCGGCACGTTCGGCAGGATCGGTTTCTGGCCGAGGTAATATTCGATCATCCTCGGTACGAAGTAGTAGATCACCTTGTCGTCCGCCACGCCGGTGCCGACGGCATTCGCCAGCGAGACGTTGCCGGAACGGTAGGCGTTCATCAGGCCGGGCACACCAAGGACCGAATCCTTGCGGAAGACGACCGGATCGATGAAATCGTCGTC
Source organism: Luteolibacter yonseiensis (assembly GCF_016595465.1). Taxonomy (NCBI): domain Bacteria; kingdom Pseudomonadati; phylum Verrucomicrobiota; class Verrucomicrobiia; order Verrucomicrobiales; family Verrucomicrobiaceae; genus Luteolibacter; species Luteolibacter yonseiensis. The sequence continues at coordinate 963,067 of NZ_JAENIK010000012.1, forward strand.
GATGCGGCGGTAGATCACATCCACCCGCACGAGCCCCTTGGTGGTCCGCATGTAGACAAACTTGTCCAGCACCACGAGGTCCTTGCCCTCCACGATGTCGATACCCATCTCCCGGGCGAGGTAGCAGTGTTCGAAGTAGGCGCTGTTGTGGCAACCCGGTGTGAGCAGCACACAGACGGGATCGCCGTCCTTCCGGGGCGAAATGTGGTGCAGCATGTTCAGCAGGTCGCGTGGATAGGAGTCCACCGGACGCACGCCGACCGAGTCGAAAATACCCGGAAAGGCCCGCTTCAGGGCGTTGCGGTTTTCCAAAAGATAGGAAGCTCCCGACGGGCAGCGGCCGTTGTCCTCAAGAACGTAGTAAACACCGTCCGCCCCACGGATGAGATCGCTGCCGCAGATATGGATGTAGGTGTCGGCCGCCACATCCACACCACGGAACTCCGGACGATAGTGCTTCGCCTGCTCGATGTAGAACCGTGGGATCACCTCATCCTTGAGGATCTGCTGGTCGTGGTAGATATCGTGGAGGAAAAGATTCAAGGCGACGATGCGCTGGGTCAACCCCGCCTCCAGATGCTCCCACTCGCTCGCCGGCATGACGCGCGGGATGGGATCGAACGGAAAAATCCGCTCGGTGCCTTGATTGTCGTGATAGACGTTGAACGTGATGCCCTGGCGAAGGAAGTAGAGTTCCGAGTTGGCTTTCCGAGCGAGGAAATCCCGCTGGTCGACCTTTTCGAATTTCTCCAACAGCCGGGCGCAATGACTTCTCACCGCTCCGTCGCTGTCGAACATCTCGTCGTAGAATTTTCCGGGATCGTAGCCCTTAAACATTTCCATGGGTTGTATATCCCGTCTTTAGCAGGCGGCGGGCCAACTTTGCGACATCACCCTTATGACAATATCCGTTGGAGCGCACGGCAGCCCCTGAGCGACGGGGACTTCTGAAAACCGGACGGCGGCGGACAACACCCTGCCTCCCAAGCCCACACGGCCGGGTGGGCCTTATCTCAGCCGCAGCCCTGCGGCGCAGGCTTCAAGCAATTTGCCGAACCTCGCCGCCCGGGTTTCGGGTTTCTTCGCACTGGTCACCCAGTGCAAAACCACCTTCTTGTAGCCAGGGGGCGTCTTTTCAAAAAATTCCCATGCCACCGTGCTTTTCTTGAACGCGCTCAGTTCCGCCGGATCAAGCTCGGCGGGCGCCTCTCGTTCATGGGAATACACTCTGGATCTGGCTTCCGTCCGCTTTGAAAACGCTTCCTCCCCCGCGGGCGTCATGAGTCCTTCCGAACGGAGCTTCCCCACCTTGTCGATGTTCACCGCGCTCCAGATCGAACCGGGCTTCCGGGGCGTGAAACGGATCGAGTAGCGGGTGTCGTCGATCCTTCTGCGGACTCCATCGATCCAACCGAAGCATAGGGCCTCGTCCACCGACTCCGACCACGACATGCTCGGTCTCCCGGAGTCCACCTTGTGGAAACCCACAAGAAGTTCCGTAGCCTCGCCCGAGTTGTCCTTGAGCCACTGGCGGAAGTCTCCGGCCTTGGAGAAAAATGTGGGAGATTTCATGAATGATGCGACAGATCCCGGTAACCGGAGTCATCGCCAACATCGGAATGACAGCCACCACCGCAAGTTTCATTTGATCTCCCGGATCCGGATATCCTTGAAATCAATCGGCGAGCCTTCCGACTCCAGACAAATGAACCCTGCCGCCGGATCACAGTTTTCGCCACCGGACACCTGTTCGCCATTCACCCAGAGGCGGACGGTACCGTCGATGGCACGGATCAGGTAGTGGTTCCACTCCCCCACGCCTTTGGAGAGGTTTTTCGTCGGAAAGCTGCGGCTGCCGTTGGGCGAGAGAGGCGGGAATGGCTTCATCTTTGAGGAGCCGACGGCGAAGACATCGCCATGGCAGGTGAACCAGTCCGCCTTTTTGCCCGAGGATTTTTCGTAGCTGGCGGTGTAGCCGAGGTCGAGGATCTGGACCTCGATTCCCGCTCCAGGCAGGCCGGGTTCCGTGAGCGGTTCAAGAGCGGATGCCGGGGCGAAAAGGAAGACACCGGAATTTCCCGCGTCCTTCAGGTGGCACCATGAAACGGACATTTCGAAATTCCGATACTCCTTCACCGTGCCCAGAACGCCCACCGGACTGCCGGTGCAGTGGAGCAAGCCCTCCGCCTTCCATTGCCACGTCTCCGCCGGGCAGTTGATTTTCCTGAAATCCTTTTCCGAGAGCGTCACCCAACCGCCGGCCTTCAGGTCAGGGGCGGGTTCGGCGGCATGGGCGAAGGAGCAACAGGCGGCTAGCAGGAACAGCTGGAATTTCATCAGAAGACGGATACCGGGCGGAGAGAAAATGTTTTTCGATAATTTTTATCACGTGACACGGGCATGAATTGTCTGGAGTTTCACTTCGCTGATGCGGAATCTGAATCATTCTCATAGGCGAAACCCATTCCTGCTGAGTCTCCCCTTGAAATGAGTTTCAGCACTGTCTATTTCTCGCCCGGCCCGGTCGCCAATCGCCCATTCAAACCTGCCATGAACGCCATCACCCGCTGCCTCGATACTTACTGGTCCTCCTCCATCGGGAAAAAGCTCATTGTCGCCATCACAGGCTTGGTGCTGGTTCTGTTCCTCGGAGGCCACATGACAGGCAACCTATTGGTTTTCATGGGTCAGGAGGCATTCAACGATTACGCCCAGCTGCTCCACCACCTCCTCCACGGAGCTGGAATCTGGATCGCCCGGATCGGACTGCTCGTCGCGGTGGCCCTGCACATCGCAGCGACCATCGCTCTCACCCGGCAGAACAAGGCGGCACGCAAGGCATACGAATACCAAGCCACCATCCAAGCCTCCAAATCCTCCCGCATCATGATCTGGACCGGCCTGACGATCCTTGCCTTCGTCATCTACCACCTGTTGCATTTCACCGTCCGGGCGGGCAATGAATACAACAACCCCGCCCTCTACACCGATCTGGCCTACAAAGCGGCCACCGGAGATTATCGCCAGAATGCCTGGAAGATGGTCATCGACGGTTTCTCGGTCTGGTACGTCGTCCTGTTCTACATCGTCGCCATGACGATGCTCTGCTCGCACCTCAGCCATGGGGTCGGCGCGATTTTCCAAACGCTCGGCCTGCGCTCTAAGAAGTCGGCCTCCGCCATCGACCTCATTTCCAAGGGCTACGCCGCCGTCATCTGGATCGGCTTCGTCTCCATCCCGATCGCCATCCTTTGCGGATACGGCCGCTGAAAACCCCAATTCCTTTTCCCAACCGCTTCCCACCATGTCCATCGTCCTCGACAGCAAGATCCCGTCCGGCCCCCTTGAGCAAAAGTGGTCCAAGCACAAGATGGACTCCAAGCTCATCAACCCGGCGAACAAGCGGAAATTCACCGTGATCGTCGTCGGTTCCGGCCTCGCCGGTGGCGCGGCCGCCGCCTCGCTCGCGGAAATGGGCTATCAGGTGAAGTGCTTCTGCTACCAGGACAGCCCCCGCCGCGCCCACTCCATCGCCGCGCAGGGGGGCATCAACGCTTCCAAAAACTACCAGAATGACGGCGACTCCGTGCGCCGCCTGTTCTACGACACCATCAAGGGCGGCGACTTCCGCGCGCGTGAGGGCAACGTCTACCGCCTCGCCGAGGTCTCGGGCAACATCATCGACCAATGCGTCGCGCAAGGGGTGCCGTTCGCCCGCGAATACGGCGGCCTGCTCGACAACCGCTCCTTCGGCGGCTCGCAGGTTTCCCGGACGTTCTACGCCCGCGGCCAGACCGGGCAGCAGCTTCTCATCGGCTGCTACCAGGCGCTCGAAAAGGAGATCCACAAGGGTGGCGTGAAAATGTATCCCCGCACCGAGATGCTGGACGTGGTGCTCGTCAACGGCCACGCCAAGGGCATCGTCGTGCGCGACATGGTGACGGGAGAAATCTCCTCGCACGCCGGAGACGCCGTCATCCTGGCCACCGGTGGCTACGGCAACGTCTTCTTCCTCTCCACGAACGCGATGGGCTGCAACGTCACCGGCGCATGGCGCGCCGCACGGCGGGGCGCTTTCTTCGCGAACCCGTGTTACACCCAGATCCACCCGACCTGCATTCCCGTGAGCGGCGACTACCAGTCCAAGCTCACCCTGATGTCCGAGTCACTCCGCAACGACGGCCGCATCTGGGCGCCGAAATCCCGCGAGATCGCGGAGAAGATCCGCAAGAAGACCCTCACTCCCGCCGACGTCGCTGAAGATGACCGGGACTATTTCCTCGAACGCAAATACCCGTCCTTCGGAAACCTCGCACCGCGTGACATCTCCTCCCGCGCCGCAAAGGAAGCCTGTGACGACGGTCGCGGCGTGGCCCCCACCGGGCTCGGTGTTTACCTCGACTTCCGCGATGCCACCAAGCGCCTCGGTGAGGCGACGATCCGCGCCCGCTACGGCAACCTTTTCCAGATGTATGACAAGATCGCCGGAGAGGATCCTTACAAGGGTCCCATGATGATCTACCCCGCCGTCCACTACACGATGGGCGGCCTTTGGGTCGATTACAACCTGATGTCAAACGTCCCCGGCCTGCACGTCCTCGGCGAGGCGAATTTCTCCGACCACGGCGCGAACCGTCTCGGAGCCTCCGCACTGATGCAGGGTCTGGCCGACGGCTACTTCGTCATTCCTACGACCATCGCGAACTACCTCGTCACCCAGAAGCCCGGCACCTTCAACACCTCGATGCCCGAGTTCAAACAAACCGAGGCGGAAACCAAGGAACGGGTCAACAAACTCCTCAACATCAATGGCAAACGCACCGTTGATTCCTTCCACCGCGAGCTCGGCATGACGATGTGGAACAAGTGTGGCATGGCGCGCGATCGTGAGGGACTTACCGAGGCGCTTGAGAAGATCCCACAGATCCGCGAGGAATTCTGGCAGAATGTCCGCATTCCCGGCTCCGGTGCGAATGTGAACATGGAACTCGAAAAGGCCGGACGCGTCGCCGACTTCCTCGAATTCGCGGAAGTCATGTGCTACGACGCCCGTGACCGCGAGGAATCCTGCGGCGGCCACTTCCGCAGCGAGCACCAGTTCTTCGAAACCGACCCCGAGGTCATCTCCGGCAGCACACAGGCCGGCGAGGCCAAGCGCCATGACGAGCACTTCTCACACGTCTCCGCCTGGCAATACAACGGCGACTCGGCCCCGACCCTGCACAAGGAACCACTGGTTTACGAAAGTGTGAAGGCGTCGATCCGGAGCTACGCTTGAACGGAGCGCGGAATTCATTCCGCCTCCCGTGTCCGTCCGCGCTGAAGTGGACGGACACTTTTGTTCATTTGTAAATTCCAACGGGCCAGGAACAGTCCTCCAAGCACTCGCCGGGCAAGTCCATGCCCAGTGCCGGTTCGGGCAGCCCAACCTATTGGACTTCCAGGCAGACACTCAGATCCCCAGGAAATTCCTGATCAATCTCAGTCCGGTTTCCTGGCTTTTTTCCGGGTGGAACTGGCAGGCGAAGAGATTCCCCCGCTCCACCGCTCCGGCGAAGGTCTGGGTGCCGTAGGTGGTCCGGGCGACGATGTCATCCGGCGCGGCGGGTTCGGGGAAATAAGAGTGGATATAGTAGAAATAAGGATCTGCGCCGAGTCCTTGCCAGACGCGGGTGTCTCCACGTGTGCCGGCGGCTGAGTTCCAGCCCATGTGCGGGATCTTCAAGCCGGGCTCGTCATGGAAACGGCGGACCGTACCGGGGAGAACGCCCAGTCCGCAGACTTCGGGAGCTTCCTCGCTGTTGTCAAAGAGGATCTGATAACCGACGCAGATGCCGAAATACGGACGGTCCTCACCGATCCAGTTTTTCAGAAACGAAGCGAGGCCGCGCTCTTCGAGACGCCGCATGGTGTCGCCGAATTCGCCTTGGCCGGGCAACAGGAGGTGCGTGACGTCGCCAACCTGTTCGGGACTGGCGATGATGACGGGGTCCTGGCCAAGCGAACGCAACGCATTGGCGACGCTGCGGAGATTTCCGCCGCCGTAGTCGATGATGCCGGTTTTCACAGTGCCTCCTTGGTGCTGGGAATGCCTTTCACACGCGGGTCTTTTTCACAGGCGTCCCGCAAGGCGCGGGCGAGGCCTTTGAAAATCGCTTCGGCGATGTGGTGGCCGTCGCGGCCGTACAACAGCTCGACGTGGATGTTCGCGCGCAGGTTTGAGGAAACGGCACGGCAGAATTCCTCCACAAGGGTGAATGGCATGTTCGGCGCGGACGCGGTTCCGGCAGGAGCACGGAATTCCAGGTGCGGGCGGTTGCTCAGGTCCACAACCACACGGGCGAGTGTCTCGTCCATCGGCAGATAACAGCAACCGTAGCGGCGGATGCCTTCCTTGGTGCCAAGCGCCTCCCGGATGCAGTCACCGATCACGATGCCGGTGTCCTCGATGGTGTGATGCGAGTCCACCTCGATGTCGCCAACGGTTTTCACATTGAGGTCGAACAGGCCGTGTTTCGAAAACAGCGTGAGCATGTGGTCGAAAAACGGGACGCCGGTGTCGATTTTGGAAACTCCCGAGCCATCGATGTCGATGGACAGCTCGATGGAGGTCTCCGCGGTCTTGCGGCTGCGGCTGGCGGTGCGTGGTGTGGACATGAATGCTGGAAAATCAGGAAAAAGTCACTTCCTGCCCTTTGCCTGGGCGTCGAGCGGAGCGAGATAGCGCACGGGAACGAGAGCGGTCTTTGCGGCACTCATGGCGGCGGAGACCGCCGCGGCGTTCGCATCGCTGTTCACGACGTTGTAAACCTGGCGGTAAGCCGAGCCACCGTCGGTGGCGATGACGGTCTTGACCGCGGCAAGCCGGGTAAGTTCGGTGGTGCAGAATTTGTCAAATTCATCCAGTGAAGCCTTGTGATAGGGGCTGGGAGTGATCCATTTTTCCTTCGCTTCCTTCTCGGCCTTGTAGTTGGCATCGATGGCCGCATCCTCCTCCTTGATGGCGAGATCCGTCGCTGTCCGGGCATCGCCGGCCATTTGTTGCAACGCCGCCTCACGCTTTTTCAAACGTGCGGGCAGCGTGGCCAATCCCTGTTTGGCCTCCGCCTGCTGGCTTTGGATAACCTTCACGATGAGAGGTTGCAGATCCGCATAGGCCAGGCTGGTGCGGAAATCACGGTCGAATTCGGAAAACTGGCGGAGAGCGGGGATATAGCGTCCGGCTTCCACGAGGCGGCGGATCTTCGCTTCCTGAATGCGGGCGTCGAGATCATAGGCGTTTTGTTTGAAATCGTCTTGGGAAATGATCTTTCCGTCGAACTTGATGCCTCCCGCGCTGATTTGGACGAACTCGGCCTTGAGAGTCTCGAGAGCGCTCTTCACCTCGGTGGTCTTGGTCCCGACAGGATAGGTCTTGAGGAACTTTTCCAGACTGGAGATCTTCACCTGATACTCTTCCGCCGTCATGAGGTCCGGGGTGGGTGCCAGCTTGCCGAGGGCTTCGAAAGCCTTGAGGTCCGGCTGTTCGCGGCTGATCTTGACGACGTCCGATTTGAGCACCCGCTTTTCGTCCCGGATGCTCTTGGTCACTTGTGCGTCCACCACATAAGTATCTCCCTCCTCGCTGAGGATCTTGCCTTCAAACGTGCTCCCATCCTTGAGTGTGAAGGTTTCAGCGAAACAAGGAAGGGCCAGGGTGGCGCAACAGACTGCGGCAAGGGAAAATTTTGATTTCATTGATGGGTGTTTTTTCGAGTGGCTGCTCCGGAGAGGGTTCATGATTTTTCCGGCAAGGGCAAGAGCGCTTCTTCCAAAGCCGCGGGTGTGGAAACCACGCGGGTCTGCCCTCCGGACAGGATGACCATAGCAGCTCCGGCGGGAACTTCATCCCGTGATTTCGCAGGACGCTTCTGGACCATGCGTGGAGAAATGCGTTCGGTGGCGAGTTTCATTTCGGGCGAGAGATCCGGCCCGGTGACCACGGTAACCTTGAATTCACGGGCGATGGTCGCCTGAAGGAGGTCCGTGTGGAGAATGGGTCTTTCCGCGGCATAGGTGGGCAGCGGGGTGGCCAACTGGCTGAATGAAGTGGCGAGGGGCCGCTGGCGCTCGGCCAGCCGGCACTCGGCAAAGGAGATCAGGCCCGCCGTGGAGTCGTCGAACAACATGACGAGATCCGTCACGGGAAGATCCAGAATCTTCGCATCATCAGGGCATTCCTTGAGAAATTCAGCACTGGTGAAAAGCTCGGCGGCGGTGGATGCCAGGTCCTCGGACCACGCCAGCCAACTTTCGTCAGAAGTGATCACCGAAACATCCAAAGCTGCCTGCAAAGCAAGGCTGTAGAGAAACGCTCTGCCCTCGCCCACCGACTCGGGAGCATCCTTGGAGAAAACCCGGAGACGGGGCCCGTCACTGAAGGCCACGCGTGATTTTTCCAATAATGAGACGGCTTTTTCGCGATATTTCATATTCCCGGTGGCACCGAAGGCCGCGGCGTAGGCGGAAACCATGCGCAGGGTGGTCGGAGCATGGGAAGCCGTATCGCGGGTCTGGGTACCGATGCGGCCATTGCGGATCGAAAGAAGCTTTTCACGCACCGCCTTGAACTTTGGGGTGAACGCTTCAACCGTCCGGCCCATCTCCGCGGCGAGCTCCGGCACCGATTTGGCAAGTCCCAAGCTATTGCTTCTGAAAAACTCACGACGAGGATCGGACTCGGAGGGCAGGTTTCCCAACCCCTTCATGCCTGTCGCCTTGATCCACCACGCGGCGTCTTCCGGCGACAACGCCTTTTCCACATCCTCCTCGCTCCACAGCCATGCGGCGGCGGGAGTTTCTTCCGAAACTCCGATTGGAAACAGCCCCTCGGGGGTCTGATAGGCGGCCTCTGCGAAAGCGATGAGATCGAGCGCCTTTTCCAGAGCCACCGCATTTCCCGTGGCCCGGTGCGCGTTGATCAGGGCCACGGCGGCACGCGCCTGTGTGGCGCAATTTTTTGAAAACGAAGGCAGCGCCCAGCTGTCGCCCCTCCGGGAAATGAAGAGTCCCCCTTCCAGTGGATCGAACATCGCGCTGGGTAACAGGTCCGCCAGCAACTCCCGGGTGGTGTCCAGACATTTGGCCCTCACCTCGGGAGACAGGCCCGGATGGACCGCCGCTGTGGCAAGCAGGTCAAGCGCCCCCGCGGGGAAAAGCCCGCCCGTTCCATCGAAATTACGGGACACCGGGTCATACAGCGAAGTAAGCTGGCGAAGCGCCCGTACGGAGTCAGGCCCGGGTTCCTGGCTCATCACCTTCGAGTTCTTCCGCAGGGCGAACCGTTCACGGCGGTTCACGTTGTCCATCGCGCTGTTTTTCTCCACATAGGAGGAATCATCCGCCCACATGCGGCTGACCATCGTGTGGGAATGGGCGAAGAGCTCCTCCACGTTCGCATTGCGGTCCACGGGAATCCAAGCGACGGGATTTCCCTCGGGTGACATCCAGAGGAACAGCGGAAGTTGCAGCCCGCGCTTGATCTCCACGCAGAGATCCGCCGTGAGAAGCCCCATTTCCCTCGAAGCATCGCCGTCGATCAGGACAGGAACATAGTTCGAGTTGATTTCCGAGACACGTTTCTCATCCGCGGCCAGACTGGAGAGCACTTTCTGAAATCCCATCTGCTGCGGGAGGGCGACCACCGCGAAAATCAGCCGGTTCGCCGCTTTCGCGAGACCAAGCGTCTCCTTCGTCCATGGCTGCCAGTGGATGGGAGACGCGGCCTGATTCTGATAGAACGCACCCGGCAGGGAACCGATATTGTTGGCGGTCAGCGATACGTCGACGGTTCCAACCGGTCGGGAGGCCACATTGGGCGCGGCGGTTCCTCCCTCCTTGGGCTTGCGGCAGCTCACGGAACCTGCCGCGATCGCACATAAAACCACGGCAAGCGCGGATGAACCGAGGGGAAATCTGGATTTCATGATGAGTGGTGAGGGCGCTCGACAAGGGAATGATCACTCCCGTGGCACCCCCATATTGAAGAAAAGACTTCCGATGTGGCAAGCCGAAGCTAACGTTGCGGAACAATTCCCCGCTCAGTGTGATCAGTATTGCCGTTTCCAGTCAAAAAGGTGGGGTGGGTAAAACCACCCTCTCAATCAACCTCGCCCACTCGTTCGCCCGGGCAGGCGTCAGGACACTGCTTGTCGACGCGGATCCCCAGGGATCGGTCGGACTGTCCCTCACCCGCCAGTCCCGCCTGTTGACCGGATTTTACGACTATCTCGCGGACCCGGGCATTCCGTTGGACCGTCTTGTGGTGCCTACCCGTCTGGAAACGTTTTCACTCGTGGCAAGCGGCCAGGCCAGCGACTACGAGACAGGCGGCGGTGGCGTGGGAGCCCACCTGGCAAGGGTCCGGGGATTCCTCCGCAGCGCCGCGGCCCGGGGATTCGATCTCTGCATCATCGACACCGCCGCCGGGCTTTTCGGCATCAGTGGCGATGTCATCGCTTCCAGCGACGCAGTGATGATTCCCCAGCAGGCCGAACCGCTTGGCATCCGCTCCGCTCCCAAGCTTCTCGAAGGACTCAACCGGCTGCGTGTGATGAATCCCCGGCTCCGGGTGCTCGGCGTCTGCCTCACCATGGTGCAGAAGGAACTCGCCGAAAGCACCGAGGCCGCGGCCGCCCTGCGACAGCTTCTGCCACCGGAAATGGTCTTCCAGACCCAGATACCGCGCGACGGGCTCTTTGTGCGAGCCAGCGCCCGCGGACTGCCCGTCGGCGTGCTTGAGGATGGTGCCGGAGCCCAGATCGTCTTCGATTCCCTGCGCGCGGAAGTCGAAGCCAAGCTCGAATCGAAAGGCGGCAATCCCCCGACCCGTTGACAATGGACCCGATCTTCCCATGGGTGGACCCCGAAGAAGTCCGCCGCCTCGCCGACCACCTCATGACGCCGCACCGTGACCCGGCGGTGACGGCCGAGGACCTCGGATTTGACGATGGATTCGTCGGCTATGATGCCGGCCGCACTCCAGCTCCAGCTCCAGCTCCAGCTCCAGCTCCAGCTCCTGCTCCTGCTCCTGCTCCTGCTCCTGCTCCTGCTCCTGCTCCTGCTCCTGCTCCTGCTCCTGCTCCTGCTCCTGCTCCTGCTCCTGCTCCTGCTCCAGCTCCTGCTCCTGCGGGATTGGAAAATACAGCTCCCCCGCAGAGCGAGTTACTCGACCGCGTCGCACTCTTCCGGGATTGGATGAAACATCATTTCGCTGTATCCGGCATCTTCATATTGGATCGGGAGGGCGAAGTCATCTACGACGAAAGCCATCACGGGAGACTGCACTTCCTCGCCCGCAGCCTGGCCCTGTCCTCCCGCCGCCAGGGAACGGCTGCCGGCAATGTGCATGTGAAAATCAGCGCGACATCCACCCTGGAAGTCATTCCTGTGGAAACCGCGCTCGGATGCCTGGTTCTCGGAGCGGTGGTCCCTGATTCACTGGATCCGCAAGCTGTGGCAGCTGTCATGCAGGCGCTTGCCGAAGTTGTCGCCCTGCCGGGGGGAACCTGATGGGCGGATGATGCACAAGGTTCTTAAGTTCCCGCCTTTTGACGTCCATCCCCTCACCTAGTCAAACAACAGCAAATGAAACAATACCTCAGCAGAACCAGCAAGTGGCTCTTCAACCGTTACTGCCGATTCAAAAAGGTATCGATCGCCGGGAAATGCAATGTCAGCGGCCGGTGGCCGAGCATCCGGAACGAGGGATCGTTCAACATGGGCAGCGGTGTCATCTTTAGAAGTTTCCGCACCAAAACCGCCATTGCTGTCTTGGAAGACGGCAGGTTGGAGATCGGAGACAATTGTTTCATCAATGACGGAGTGAACATCTGCTGCTCCACGGAAATCAAAATTGGCAGGGACACCAAGATCGCCGACTGGGTGGTCCTGTATGACACCGACTTCCACGAGATCGAACCCTCCCGGGAAGTGCACAAGGAGCGGATCGTGATCGGGAGAAACGTATGGATCGGCGCCCGCGCGATCATCCTTCCGGGGGCCGATATCGGAGACCATTCGGTGATCGCCGCAGGAGCCGTCGTCCGGGGGCACATTCCTCCGCAGAGTGTCGCGGCAGGAATTCCCGCAAAAGTCATAAAGAGCTTCACCTGTGACCCGGACTGGGTCCGCAAATAGGCAGGAAGCCTGCGGATTCCGAACAGGAATTCACATCAAAAAACCCGTTCTGCCTCGCATCATTTCGTCTCCCGGTTCTGTCGGGAGATGATGATGGTGGTGATGACGCCACAGACAACGATGATGGCGGCCAGGATTGTGCCGCAAAACTTCTGGGTATCCACCTCGTCGTCCCGCTCGACGTATTCATTAACGGCTTTTCCCGTTTTCTGGGTGGCGAAAGGAATGGGTTTCTTGAGCGCGTGGAAAACGGACCGGCGCTCCTTGTTGCGGTAATCGTTCCGGAAGGTCTCCGCCTCCCTCACGAGGAGGTCGATGCGGTCGTTGACAAAAAACTCCGACGCGGGACGGGCGTGGGTGTCATCGTCCGGCCAGACTTTCATCGACTCGACCTCGATTCGCGTCCCGGAGGTGGAAAGCCTGCGGATGCGCTCGATGAGTTTCTCCGCCTCCGCTGTCGACTCCGCGCCGGACGCCAGCAGTCGTCGCAACCCTTCCTTCACCAGCTCGAACCGCTCGGCCTGCGCCGGAGTCATCGGGGCTTCCAGCGAACGCCCGCGATCGATGCGGCGCTGGAGGCGCAGCCGTTCGGCTTCGAACGGATTCCGCGTCGCCTGGGCCACGATCATCGCCTCGTAGGCATAACGCAGCGGCATGATGGTGGCGGGAACCGGCACCCCGCCCCGGTCCCGCACTTCGCTGGAATTCTGGAAAAGCCCCCTGTTCATCTCGCGGTACGGCACCAGCGCGCCGGCGAGCAACATCTGTGGAACCAGCAAGAGCGGCACCGCGGTCAGGGCGGCACGTTCGGTTTTCACGAGGGAAGATACGACGAGCGCCAGCCCGGTCCCGGTCCATGCGGTGAGTGTCATCCACAACCACAGATACGGCAGCATGCCACGGATTTCGAGAAAGTGGTTTCCCACGATCAGATAAACGAGGCACTGGACGGCGGCGACCAACCCGAGCGAGGTGAGCTTGGCCAGCACGTAGGAACCCGCCCCGGGCTGGCAGTTCCGCTCGCGCCTCAGGATCGGGCGGTCCCGCAGGACTTCCGTGGCGGAGTTCGTCAGGCCGAGGAACATGGCCACCGTCGCACTGAGGAAGAGATAGGCCGGTATGTGCAGGGCGGTGGAGAATTGATAGGCTCCTTCCGGTGACGAGCGAAGGGTGATGGCGACAAGCGCCGCAAGCAACGGAGCTTCAAGACAAGTGCTGTAGACCGTTCCGCGGTTGCGGAGTTTGGATAACAGCGAGCGCAGGAAATGGGTGAAAAATACCGCAAGGACCGCCCGCAACCGGCGGGTCGGCTTTGGAGGAACCGGCAACCGGTCGCCGTCCTTGAGCTCGCCCAGTTTCGACACCGGTCCGCCGCCCATCTGCAACGACTGCATGAGGTCCACGCTCTCGAAGCGCTCTTGCCAGAAAGACGGTGGAAACCGGCGGGCCGCCCCGGTGTTCGAGCCGCCCCCGATCGAACTCAGCGGGGTCTCCAGCACGTCGAAAACGAAATCCGCCCCCAGAGGCGATTTGCCAGCTACCGATGGATGGGAAATCGCCAGCTCCTCGCAGGCGTCCCTGAAGTAGCCGACCATCGCCGCAGGAGTTCCGAAGTAGGCGAGACGCCCGCCGTTGTCCAGAAGCAGCACCTTGTCAAACAGGCGCAGGACGGGCGCACCGGGCCGGTGGAGCGATGCGATGACGATCTTTTCCCGCGCGAGAGAACGCAGGGTTTCCGCCACGTGTTCCGAGTCCTTGGAGGAAAGTCCGGAAATCGGCTCGTCGAATAGGAAAACCTCCGCCCGGCTGCCGAGATCGACACCGAGATTCAGACGGCTGCGCTCACCGCCGGAAATGGTCTTGTCCCCCGGCGAACCGACGCGCCTTCTCGCGATGGACTGCAGGCCGAGTTCGGCGAGCATGCTGTCCACCCGGCGTTCGTGCTCCGCGAGGGAAAGCGCGGGACGGCGGATGGTGACGGCATGCCGCAAATGCTCACGGACGGTGAGCTGTGGATTGAGCGCCTCTTCCTGCGGCATGTGCGCGATGAACGGCACCAGTGCCTCGCGACGTTCGTACAGCGGGATGCCGTTCAATTTCACCTTGCCCCGGGTCGGCTCTCGTTGGCCGGAAAGCACGGCGAGCAGCGTGCTTTTTCCCGAACCGCTGGGACCGATGATGCAGAGCATTTCTCCGCGTTTCACCTCGAAGTTCAGATGATCCAGCGCCCGTGAATCCGGCCCGAAATCGTGGATCACATCCTCAACCTGCAGTGACTCGATGAGCGTGCGTTCCTCGTCCAGGAACCCCTCGCTGAAGCGGCAGCGCACCGCCTGGCTGCCGGAAAGCCGGATCAAGGAACCGTCGCGCAAGGGCGCGGTGTTTTTCACCGGCATGCCGTCCACCAGGATGGGACCGTGGCTTTCACGCACGAGCAGCTCGCCTTCGGCGCGCTGGGCGTCGAACCGGATGAACAGGACCGTTTTCGGAGAAAGCTTGGATCCTAGCAAAAGATCGCCGGATTCCAATGCGGCGGCGTCGTTCGAGACGAGATATTCCTGACGATCCCCGGCAAGACGGAACCTGCGTCCGGATTGGGTGGCCTTGCGGCGCAGATCGTTGATCGAAAGGCTGAATCCCGTGGAGTCCCCCAGCCGTTCGTGATTCCGGCAGGTGACGATGTCTCCCTTCTTCAACGGTCCGCGGCTGCCCGCATGGAGTTCGGTATCGCGCAGGGCTTCCACCTGGGCCTCGAGGCCGAAGCTGACACGCAAGGCGCTCTGACGTCCCCGCGTGCGCTCGGCGGTGAGGCCCGCGTCACCTTCTTCGAGATAGATGGACGGCGTGTTCCCGGTGCGTTTCACGTCCAGGAAAAACATCAGATCCTCATGACTGAGCGTCCACCCGGGCACGACCAGAGGCTGCCGCTCGCGCATCCGGAGAAATGAACCCGTCTCGACCGACCGACCACGGATCCACAGCGGCGAGATGCCGGTATTCCTGACCAGGATGAGGTCACCCGCGCGATAGACGCGGAATTCATGGTCGCTCGCCGCCGGCGGCAGCAGCACGTCCGCGCCATCTCGGCCGAAAACCAACCGCTCGAATGGCAGTTCGTCATCGGCCGGCTCACCGGCGTCGCCACGCATTTCCCTCAGGATCGCAAGACCGTAGTCGGGCCGGCCGAGGCGGCGCATGAAAATTTCAAAGCTGGACCGGTTCCGTTCCGAGCGGCCCGCCGCATCGACCAGGGTGAAAAGCTGGAGACCGAGCGCCAGCTTGCCCGCGTCATTGAAGCTGTCTTTCAGCTCGATGGCCAGACCTTGGAGCGGCCGGGGGCTCCTCACCGCCCGTTGCAGCCTCCTGCCAAGCCAGCCGTGGTCCACTTCCGGAAAGGCGCTGCGCAGCATGTCGAGGATCAGATCCGCTTCAAGCGTGCTGAGCTCGTCATCCAAGGTGGCGAACGCGGCGAACGCATCCACCAGCACACCGACATGGGCATCCGTCCCCGGACGCAACGCCCGGAGCCGGCCGACCCCAGGGATCGCCTGCAACCAACCGAGGACCCGCAGCCTGCGCAGCAGTGACAAGGGCGAATCTTTCGGAGATTGGGACGGTTCCACACGGACTTCTAGGCGGTGGTCGTGCACTCCGCAAGACTCGTGCAAAAAAGGGGTTTGCTTTTCCACCCCATGCGCTATCCTCAGTTACCGAACGGTATGACGTCCCGCGCACCTTGAATGCGCCTTTCCCAGCCGTGCAGGTATTTCACCGCCTATCATGTCCGATTCACCGAACTCAACTCCGCCTTCCAACAGCCCGAACCGCCCGCCGGGCGATACCAATGGTTTCAATTGGCGTGTCCTTGGCCTGATGTGCCTCGCGACGGCTATTCTAGGCGTGGCGTTTTTCAATCCGCTGTCAAACAAGCCGGTCAAGGCGATGACTTACGCGCAGTTCCGCCAGGCATGGGACCAAGGCCGGGTAGTGACGGACAATCCCCAGCATCCGTTGAAGGTGGCAACCAAGGACACTTCGTTCGATGCGACCATCACAGGCTGGATCGTCCCACCTGCCCCGGCTCCCAAGGACGACGTTCCGAAAAAAGATTTCCAAGTGCCCGTCAACCTCACCCTCCAACGGGAAGAGATCAACTCGATTCTTGGCAACGACATCCGCTTTGAACCCGTCGCTTCACCGTCCGACAAGCCCGTCGCAGGCGACCTCGAAACCATTTCTCTGGCAGAACTCCGCAAATCCCTTGCGTCCAACTGGGTGGAAAAAACCAGCGAAGGAAATCCTCTCCGCGTGCTTACGACCTCAGGTTCGGATGATGCGGTGATCGTGGGCACACGCAAGATCGTGGCCACTCCTACTCCCAGCTTGGATGCGAAAGGAAAGGTCAACGGCGCGGAACAATTCACCGTTCCGATCCTCACGGCCGTTCAAGGCGAGGATTTGAAAAAACTTGTGGATGACAAGGCAAGCTACTCGGGACGCGAAACCGACTGGTTCACCAACGCCATTTTCTCCTTCCTGCCCATCCTCCTCATCATCGGCATCCTCTTCTTCCTTTTCCGCCAGCAGATGAAATCCGCCGGTCGCGGAGCGATGTCCTTCGGTAAATCCAAGGCGCGCCTCCTCACGATGGATCGCAACAAGGTGACGTTCAAGGATGTCGCCGGCATCCAGGAAGCGAAGGAAGAGCTGTTCGAGATCGTTGATTTCCTCCGCGATCCGCGCAAGTTCCAGAAACTCGGCGGCTCGATTCCGAAGGGTGTTCTCATGGTGGGTTCCCCCGGAACCGGCAAGACCTTGCTCGCCCGCGCCATCGCAGGCGAAGCGGACGTGCCCTTCTTCTCCATCTCCGGTTCTGATTTCGTTGAGATGTTCGTCGGTGTGGGAGCCTCCCGCGTCCGTGACATGTTCGAACAAGGCCGCAAGCACGCGCCCTGCCTCATTTTCATCGATGAAATCGACGCCGTCGGACGCCACCGTGGTCACGGCATGGGCGGAGGCCACGACGAGCGTGAACAAACGCTCAACCAGCTCCTCGTCGAAATGGACGGCTTTGACACCCAGGAAGGTGTGATCATCATCGCCGCAACGAACCGTCCGGACGTCCTCGATCCCGCGCTGCTCCGTCCCGGTCGTTTCGACCGCCAGGTCACCATTTCCCTTCCCGATGTGAACGGCCGTGAGGAAATCCTCCGCGTCCACGTGAAAAAGATCAAACTCGCCGCTGGTGTGGATCTCTCGAAGATCGCCAGAGGCACGCCTGGTTTCTCCGGAGCGGAGCTTGCCAACCTCATCAATGAGTCGGCCCTCCTCGCCGCACGCCGCGGCCTTTCGGCCGTGACTCTCGACGAGATGGAGGAGGCCCGTGACAAGGTCCGCTGGGGTCGCGAACGCCGCAGCCTCGCGATGTCCGACAAGGAGAAGGTGGGAACCGCATGGCACGAGGCAGGCCACGCCTACCTCAACATGATTCTTCCCTACACCAATCCTCTCCACAAGGTCACCATCATTCCGCGTGGTCCCTACCTTGGTGCGACCATGTATCTGCCGGATGGCGATAAGTACTCCACCCAGAAGAAGGAGGCGCTCGCCAATCTCATCGTCACCATGGGCGGTCGCATCGCGGAAGGATTCCATAGCGACGATGTTTCGAACGGAGCCTCCGGAGACATCCGCCAAGCCACCTCGCTCGCCCGCCACATGGTCTGCGAATGGGGCATGAGCGACAAGCTCGGCATGGTGGAATATGGCGAGGGCGACGGTCCGGTCTTTCTCGGTCGTGGAGACATGGGCGGCCGCCGCGTGAACTACAGCGAGAACACCGCACAGATCATCGACGAGGAAATCAAACGCTTCATCGACGACGCCTATGACACGGCGACCCGTATCCTCAACGAAGGACGCGACAAGGTGGAACTCATCGCCAAGGCGCTGCTCGAGTATGAGACGCTGGATGCGGTGCATCTCCGTGACATCATCGACTATGGCGAAATGAAAGATCCGCCATCCGCTCCAAAGCCACCTCCGATCCCGGACGAGCTGAAGAAGAAGCCCGCGCCGAAAGCCACCGAAGAGGACCGACCTGAAGGCCCCGGCCCTATTCCTGGAGCTGTCGGAGCTCCCGCCTGATTATCAAATCATTTCAATCAAACGACCGGTGCCGAAAGCCCGGTCGTTTTTTCTTTCCCGTCTTCCGCCACCGCTCGGGAAAATCCGACAAGAAGATCTGAAACAGAATGGACGGAACGCGGTTGAATGCCCAATCAAGCAACATGATGCGACGCGTTTTCCTTACCGCAACTCCCCTTTCATGCCTGATGCTGGCAAGCCCGTTTGCCGCCACAGCGCAGGACACGAACGGAGGAAAAATAACCCGTTTTCACGACCCTTCCACACCGATCCGCCAGCAGGAGACTTGGCACATCTTCTCCACGGGCAACGGGATCTCGACACGCACTTCGACAGACCTGGAGTCGTGGAAGGAGGGACCACCGGTTTTCAAGGAACTTCCAGCCTGGCACCGGGACGTCGTCAGTGATCACAAGGGCTATCTCTGGGCTCCCGACATCATCCGGCAAGGCGGCCGCTACCTCCTTTATTATTCGGTTTCAGGTTGGGGGAAGAACACCTCCGCCATCGGTCTTGCCAGCAGCCCCACCCTCGATTCCAAGGATCCCGCGTATCAATGGAAGGACGAAGGAATCGTCATCCGCTCGGGAAAGGAAGATGCCTACAACGCCATCGATCCCCAGCTTTTCGCCGATACCGACGGCAGGCTGTGGATGGTGTTCGGCTCCTTCTGGACCGGCATCCAACTGACCGAGCTCGATGCGAAAACCGGACTCCGCCATCCCGAAAACCGGAAGATCCACCAACTCGCCTGGCACGAGTCCATCGAGGCCGCCGCCCTGCTCAAGCATGACGGATTCTACTATCTTTTCGTCAACTGGGGGTTGTGCTGCCGGGGTGTGGACAGCACCTACGAAATGCGTGTGGGCCGCAGCAAGGAGATCACCGGTCCTTATCTGGACGCCGCCGGCAATGAACTCGTCACCGGGGGCGGCACTCTTTTCATGCAATCCGAGGGAAACCGCATCGGGCCAGGTCACCCGTCGTTCATCCGGGAAAAGGACGCCATCCGGATGTTCTTCCATTATTACGACGGCAATCGCCGCGGCCATCCGACTCTCGGTGACGCAACGCTGGAGTGGAACGACAACGGCTGGCCGAAGGCGGGGAACAAGCCGTGATGTGATGCGATCCACGCCAAAATCGAGGACGTGAAATAGTGGAGTAACTGCTTTTCCTCCGCCGGGAGACGGCATAGCGTTTCCCCATGTTCAAACCCAAAACCCTCGTCCTCGCGTTCGGCCTTGGCTTGCTTCTGCCCGCTGCCGCCGATCCAGCCCACAAGCTGCTGTTTTTCACGAAATCCAGCGGTTTCGAGCATGAGGTGATTTCGTGGAAAAAGGGCCAGCCCAGCCATTCCGAAAAGATCTTTCTGGAGCTGGGTTCGAAACATTCATGGACATTCGAGTTCTCCAAGGATGGTTCAAAATTTTCGCCCGAGTACCTCGCGGGCTTCGATGCCGTGATCTTCTACACCACCGGTGATCTCACCTCGCCCGGCACGGACAAGCAGCCGCCGATGACCCCTGAGGGAAAACAAGCGCTCTTCGACTATGTGAAAAGCGGCAAGGGCTTCATCGGCATCCACTCCGCGAGCGATACCTTCCACACGGCGAACGAGTCCAAGAAAGGCCCGGACCGCTATGTGAACCACGGCAAGGACGCCGATCCCTACGTTTGTTTCCTTGGCGGAGAGTTCATCATCCACGGCGAACAGCAGACGGCGACCTGCAAGGTGGTCGACAACAAGTTCCCGGGCTTCGAGGAAGCGGGAGACAGCTTCGCCTTCAAGGAGGAGTGGTATTCGCTCAAGGATTTCAGATCCGACATCCACGCGCTGACCGTGATCGATTCCCCGGCGATGAAAGGATCGATGTACGACCGCCCTCCTTTCCCCAACACTTGGGCAAGGAAAGAGGGAAAAGGCCGGATTTATTACACGGCGCTGGGCCACCGCGACGACGTTTGGACCAACCCCACCTTCCAGAACATGCTGGTCGGCGCGATCCGCTGGACAACCGGCGAGGTGGACGCCGCCGTGCCGCCGAACCTGAAAGAAGCCGCGCCCGGGGCGATGAAGAATCCGAAGTTTCCGGAGCCGAAGAAGTAAATCGGAGAAACCAAAGGGAATTTCCTGAGTTTTTACCGCATTGCCGATTGCACTGATCGGTTGGCGTGGCAAAGTCAGTATCGAAATCGATGACAACGGAAAACTTGCAAGAGCAGATCGCGGAGACGAGTGGCTGGATTCAGGCGGTGAAGGCGGAAATGGCCCAAGTTCTGGTGGGGCAGGAACGGCTGGTGGACCGTCTGCTCATCGGGATGCTCTGCAACGGACACATCCTGCTGGAAGGCGTCCCCGGACTGGCCAAAACATTGGCGGTCAAGGCGCTTTCCGGATCGCTGCACGCCTCATTCGCCCGTTTCCAATTCACCCCGGACCTGCTGCCCGCCGACCTTGTGGGAACCATGGTGTATCATCCGCAGGAAACAAAGTTCGAGCCGAAGCTGGGTCCTATTTTCAACAACCTGATCCTTGCGGACGAAATCAACCGTGCTCCGGCGAAGGTTCAGTCCGCCTTGCTGGAGGCGATGCAGGAGCGCCAGGTCACGCTCGGCGACCGTTCGTATGCCCTGCCGAATCCCTTCCTCGTGCTCGCCACCCAGAACCCGATCGATCAGGAAGGCACCTATCAATTGCCGGAAGCCCAGCTCGACCGCTTCCTCCTGAAAGTGACCGTGGGCTACCCGACGAAGGACGAGGAGCTGGAAATCCTTGATCGGATGGCGACTTCCACGCCTCCGTATCAGACGAAAACCGTGGCCACTCCGCAACAGGTCTCCGGCTCACGGGAACTGGTGAACCAGATCTACATCGACCCTGCGATCCGCAAATACATCGTGCAGATCATCCACACCACCCGCTTTCCCGGACTGGTGGATCCTTCATTGAAAAACCTGGTGCGTTCCGGCGCGTCCCCACGGGGAACGATCAACCTCGCCCTCACCGCCAGGGCCCGCGCCTTCATGCAGGGCCGTGGCTTCGTCACCCCGCAGGATGTGAAGGACATGGCCCTCGACGTGCTCCGCCACCGGATCCTCCTCACCTATGAGGCGGAAGCGGAGGAGATGACGACCGACTCGGTCATCGAGCGCATCATGGGCAAGGTCGCCGTCCCTTAATCGATTGGAAGCTGGACGGCATGCTGACGGACGAACAGATTGAGGAAATGATGGCTCGCGTGCGAAAGCTCGAGCTGAAGGCCCGTCGCCTGGTGCGCGAGTCGTTTTCCGGCGAGTATCTGTCATCGTTCCGCGGACAGGGCCTGGATTTCGACGATTTCCGGGAATACCAGCACGGCGATGAGGTGCGCTTCATCGACTGGAACGTGACGGCGCGGATGAACGCGCCATTTGTCAGGAAATTCCGGGAGGAACGCGAACTCTCCGTCGTGATCGCCGTGGATGTCTCCGGCTCCGCGGACTACGGCAGCGTGATGTACAGCAAACGCGAGCTCGCGGCGGAGATCGCCGCGGTGCTCGGCTTCAGCGCGCTCCACAACGGCGACAAGGTCGGTCTGCTCATCTTCGCCCACGAACCCATCCTTTTCATCCCGCCGGAAAAGGGCAGCCGCCATCTCCTGCGGATGATCCGTGAGATCCTGGTGGCGAAACCCGACAGCCCCGGCACCTCGGTGGCGGATGCCTGCGATTTCCTCGTGCGCACCCTGCGGAGGAAATCCGTGGTATTCCTCATCTCGGACTTTTTCGCCGACTCCTTGGACAAACCCGTCGGCAAGCTGGCGAAAAAACATGAGACCATCGCTCTGCGGGTTCTGGACCCGCTGGAATCAAAACTCCCCAAGGGCGGCAAGGTGGTGATGATCGACCCTGAAACCGGGTTTGAAACGCTCGTCAACACCTCGAATCCGAACCTGCGCATGGGCTATTCGAAACTCATGAAAAGACAACAGGAGGGAGTGGCGGCGATCTTCAAAAAACACGGGGTCGATGCCGCGGACTTGCAAACCCACGGCGATACCTTGGCCGCGCTGCACCAGCTTCTGAAAAAACGCAGCCGCCGGCGCTCGGGGTGAAGACACGATGAACGAAAAATCCACCAGCTTCGAACTCAAGGAACCAACCTCGCCCGAGGCATTGGTCCCCGCTTCATGGGTGGAGCCGTGGATGGTGGCTTCCTTCGTGCTTCTTCTCCTGGCGGTGCTGGCGTTTTTCACGTTCAAAAAGAAACGCCCTTCCGTTCCGGACATGTCGGCCGCCAATCGGGCCGCCCATGCCGAGGCGGTTGCCGCACTGGCGGGAATCGGCGATGTGGTTCCCAGGGTCGCCGCCGTCCAATGCTCGCTCATTCTGCGGCGCTACCTGTCGGTCGTCGCCGGAGATCCCGCCCTCTTCGAAACCCACGAGGAATATGTTTCCCGTCACGAGTCCTTGAAACGCTTCACGGAAGACGCCCGGAACGCGGCGAAACCCGCGCTGGCACGACTCGCCGCGATCAAATACTCCCCTGCCGTGGCAGGCACGGACACGCCGCAGGTCGTGGCGGAATCACAGGCGCTGTTGGAAATCCTCAACCAAGGGGCTCCCGCATGAGCGCGTTTCTCGAACACTTCCGTTTCGCACAGCCGGCATGGCTCCTGTTGCTGGTTCCAGCCATGCTTTTGCTCGCTCTGCGCCGTGGCAGGGGCTCGGAGGCCGCGGTGGTTTTCCCGAATCTGTCGGTGCTCGTCAGCTTGGGCAGACGGGTGCGCAACGTGGCGTGGGGTTTCGGTCTGCCGCTGGCGTTTCTTTCCCTGATCTGTGCGATCCTCGCGATTTCCCGTCCCGTCTGGAGAAATGAATACCAGAGCCGCACCGCGAGCGGGATCGACATCATGATCGCCTTCGACGTCTCCCTCTCCATGAAAATCGACGACTTCGTCGATCACGGGGAACAGCAGCAACGCATCGTCGTCGCGAAAAAAGTGGTGGATGATTTCATCAGCCGCCGTCCCGAGGATCGCATGGGCCTCGTCGCCTTCGCGGGGAGGCCGCGCGACGCGAGTCCGATCACGCTCGACCACCAGTGGCTGAGGAATTCGCTCAACCAGCTCCAACTCTTCGAGGAAGGCATCGGTACCGTGAAAGAGCAGGGCACCGCCATCGGCTCCGCGCTCGCCGCCGCGTCCGTGCGTCTCCAGGACCGCGACGCGAAGAGCAAGATCATCGTGCTTATCACGGACGGAGCGAGCAACTCTGGGAAAATCTCACCGATCGAGGCGGCCGAGCACGCCAAGACCCTCGGCATCAAGATCTACACCGTGGCGATCGGCACCACCAAAGGACGGGTGGACCGGAGCGTGATGCTGTTCCCCTATCAGGAGTTCGATCTGCCGACACTTCAGAAGATCGCATCCCTGACGGGCGGCGAGCACTACTGGGCGCAGAACCTGTCACAACTCAAGGAGACTTTCACCACCATCGACAACCTGGAGAAAACCGAGGCGAAGAGCCTGACCGTCATCGACGATACCGAGTTGTTTCCCTGGTTCGTGGCGGCTACCCTGTTCGCCGCCCTCGCATCGGCATTCTATGTCGCGTTGAATCCCCCACCCTCCGCTTGAAACGATGACCTTCGCACATCCCGGCTGGCTGGCATTGCTGATCCTGCTCCCGATTCTCGGCGTGGGCGCGGTGCTGACCTCGCGTCTCAGGAGCAGGCAGTGGGCGGCTTTCGCCGCTCCGCGCCTGCGGCAGGCGCTGGTCAAACGCGGCAGCCCGCTGCCACGTTGGTTGTCCCTGGCCTTCCTGCTGACGGCTTCCGCGGCAATCATCGTCGCCATGGCGCGGCCACAGGGTGATGCGGGAACCAAGACGGAAAAAACGGTCGGCCGGAATGTCATGATCGCCTTGGACATTTCCAAAAGCATGCGTGTGACGGACGTGAAACCGGACCGGCTCAGCCAGGCCAAGGTCATCATTTACGAACTGCTGGAAGCGATGCCGAACGAACGCATGGGGCTCATCGCTTTCGCCGGAACCGCGTATGTGCACGCGCCGCTCACCATCGACCACAGCGCGGTCCGCGAGACTGTCGAACAGGTGGATGAAAACTGGGCGCCCGTCGGTGGTTCGGATCTCGCCGCAGCCGTACAACTCGCCACCGAGACACTGAAAAAAACCGGTCAGAAAAACAACGCGCTCATCATCCTCAGCGACGGTGAGGAAAACGACGGCAATCTGGAGGCGATGATCGCCGATGCGGAGGAATCCGGAGTTTACATCATCACCATCGGAGTCGGAACGGAAAACGGCGACCACGTGCCTGACCCGAATTCCCCCATCGGCCAGAAAGTGGACCGGTCCGGAAACGCGGTCATCAGCCGCCTGCAAACGGCTGTGCTGCGCAAGCTCGCTGAAGAAACGAAAGGCAGATTCACCGTCGCGGGTTCGGGCCTGGACATACCGGCCATGGTGAACTCCGTGGTAAGCGGACTGGACGCGTTTGAAATGGATGGCCGCCAGCGTAAGATCTCCATCGAATTCTATCAGTGGCTCATGTTTCCGGCGATCCTCTTCCTCATCACGTCCATCGTCGCAGGCACCCGCTGGAAGGGCGTCCGCACGGCGGTCCTGCTCGGTGGTGCGTTTCTGACATTGCCGGATGCGAAAGCCGGCGACGCCACCGATGCGAAGGCCCAGCTTGAATCGAAACACTATGAATCCGCCCGGGATTCCTACAAAAAACTCGCTGAGAAAACCAACGCTGGCGAGACCCAGGCGCGCTACCGCCTGGGTGAGGCGACCGCGGCGTACCGCGCACAGGATTACCGGAGCGCGCGCACGGCCTACAGCCAATCGTTGATGTCCGAGGACGGCGATGTCCAGGCAAGCGCCCACCTCGGCATGGGAAATTCACTTTTCCAACTCGGTTGGAAAGGACTTTCCGGGGATCCGTATCCCACCGATCCCGAATCCATCCCCGACCTCGACCGCTTCGACACCATCGTCAAGGAAGCCCTGGCGAAAATGCGTGAATCCAGATCACCCGAAGAGGGAGACTCGGGTGGCTACGTGAAATTCGAATCCCTCATCACCAACTGGGCCGATGCGGTCAGGCACTATGATTCCACGCTCACCCGTAAGACGGATGACGAATCCGCCCGCCAGAACCGTCGGATGACCATGGTCTATCTGAAGCGCCTGCAGGAACTTCTCAAACAAGAGGAGGAAGAAACCGAACAAACCATGGCTCAGGCGGGCCAGGGTCCTCCCCAGCAGGGAGAGGGCGATGAAGATCCACAGGATGGCGAAGGAGACGGCGGCGAGGATAATCCCGGCGGCAAGGGCAAGAACGGCCAGGATCCCAAGGACGGCGGCGGAGATGAGGGAGACAAGAAAGAACAGGGTAAAGACGGTAAAAAGGATGACAAGGAGGAGAAAGGCGACGAAGAAGGCGACAATCCCAACGAGTCTCCCCAGGAACGTGCCAACCGCATCCTGAAAGAAAACTCGGATCTCGAAAAGGGTCCGTTGGCCCCGGGTCGCAGGGATTTCCGCCCGGCGGAGAAAGATTGGTAAGCTCATGAACAATTTGAAAAAACATCTGACACTTTTCAGCCCGGCGCTCGCCGTATGGATGATGCTGTCGGGCATCCTCCACGGGCAGACCACCAGCCGCCTCTCATCGTCGTTCATCGCACGGGGTGAATCAGCCCTTCTCGAGATCGGAATCATGGGTGGCCAGCCCGACCACGTTCCGGCTGCTCCGACGGTCAAGGACATCGAGATCGAACCCACCGGCCGCGGGCCGAGGCCCAGCATGATGCCGGGGCGCAGGTTTGAATACGTGTTCGAATACAGGGTTGTCAGCTACGAGGTGGGCAAACACGTGATTCCCCCGGTCGAGGTGATGGTGGACGGCGTAATGACCCGCACGGAGCCTATCGAGTTCGTCATCTTCAATCCTGACGAACTGCAGTGGTCGGAGGTCGATTATTTCGGCAGGACCATCCGTTACGCGAGCGCCTTCCGGGTCTTGAACAACAAGCCGTTCGAGAACGAAACCGTCACCACGGAGATCAAGATCTATGTTCCAGCGGTACTGCAGGTGGAGGATTGGGGGATTCCGGATTTCGAACGGGACGGGGTCGCCGCATGGCGCTTCCAGTCATATCCCGCCCGCGGTGCGGATACCGTCAACATTCTGGGAGTGCCCCACTACGCCATCGCCTACCCGAGCACCATCACCCCGACCCGGACGGGAAAAGTCGCCATCGGTCCGGCAAAAATCCGCCTCACCACCCGGGAAGCGGTGCAGGATCCGTTTCCACGGTGGGTCAATCCCGAACTCTACCTGCAGGTTCCCCGGTTGGAACTGGAAGCTCAGGAGCTTCCTCCGGGAAAACCGGCGGGCTATGAGAATGCCGTTGGAAATTTCAAGCTGAGCGCCAGCTCCGCGGTCACCGATGTCCAGGAAGGAGACCCCATCACCGTGGATCTCACCGTCAGTGGCAGCGGCAATCTCGATACCATGCGCCCTCCCAAGCTGGCGAATGAAGAGGGTTGGAAAATCTACGGAACCACCAACGACCAACGGGGAGACGAACGCCGCCAGCTTTCCGGGAGCGTGACGTTCCATCAGTCGATCCGGCCGCTGGAGCTGAAGCCTGAAATCCCTTCCTTCCGCCTGGTTTATTTCGATCCGAAAGATGAGACCTACAAGACACTGACCACGGAACCGATCGCCCTGCAAATGTCGCCAAGCACCGCCAAGCCTGTGAACCCCGCCACTGCGGTTCAAACGCTGCCCATTCCTCTGGAACGCATGTCGGACATCCTCGCCATCGCACGCCCGGCGCAGCTCACCGCACCGGTTTCTCTCTCGATCTCCCCGTGGCTGGGCCACGTGGCGGGCGGACTCATCGCCCTCATGCTCATCGCCAAGGCTCTTTGGATGCGTTATTCCCCCCGCATGCGGAAAGATCCCATCCGGGATGCCAAGCTCAACGAACTGCGTGACATCGGCCAAACCGCCACGGGTGATGACACGGCGTTTCTGAAAGCCGCCGGTCGATTCATCGAACACTGGCTTGGCGGAAAATCCGACCCGCAGATCCAGGCGATCCTTGCCGAGCGCGATGCGGTCTGCTTCCGCGCCGAGCCGCCGAAGTCCGTGCTCGACCGGTCACGCCGCGAACAAATCCTCAAGCTCCTGCGTCAGGCAGCGACGGTGATCGCATTCCTCACCGCCGTCGTGTTGACCACTCCCGCCGCCCGTGCGGCTGACATCGCGACACAGGCAGCCGAAGCCTACGAGTCCGCGAAATATGACGATGCCATCAAGCTCTGGCTGGAAGCGGGCCCTTATCAGGAACTGAGCGCCGACACACTCTACAACATCGGCAACGCGTCCTACCGTTCGGGTTCGCCCGGCCAGGCGGCACTCTACTACCGCCGCGCCCTTGTCAGGGATTCCTCCCACGCGGAAGCCCGCCAGAACCTCCGTTTCCTTGAACGCAAGTACGGAGCGATCACCGTCCAACGTCCGGACTACCAATACGCGATCGCCAGGATCCCCCTGCCCATCTGGAAGCTTGTTTTCTGGGGCAGCATCTGGCTGTGCGTGCTGGCACTCCTCGTGTTTCCGGCAACCCGCCCGGACGCCCGTATCCGCCTCGCCGCGGTCGCGGTGCTCATCCTCGGCCCCATCCTCCTTTCCCTTGGTTTCCTCGGATACCGTTATTTCCCGAACGATGCCGAATTCGCGGATGTGGACAAGCAGGCCATCATCACCGAAGAAAAGGTCACCCTCCACACGGATGCCGCCCGGACCTCGCCCGAGGTGATCGACGCACCACCCGGTTCGCTTTGCGAAATCCTGAGCGAATCCGGCGAATGGACCTACGTCGCCTTCGCCACCAAGACCCGTGGCTGGGTGCAGACCAAATCGATCGAAAAGGTCGTGCCTGGCGAGCCTCCCCTGCCACCCAAATTCAACAAACCGAAAGCCGGCGGAAAATCCGCCTGAGGCAGGACAACGGATCCTTGTGTCCCAACGGGTGAATCCTGGCGGACGATCCTTGGGGTCGCCTCCCTCATTCGTCATTTGGACAGACCCTCCCATCTGTGCCACTATCGGCGCGATCTCCTTCAGATCTGTAATTCATGAATTCATCCATTCTCGAAATCTCCATCATCCTCGTCCTGCTCGTGGCCAACGGCATCTTCGCCATGACCGAGATCGCGATCGTCTCCTCCCGCAAGGCTCTCCTGCAAAGCATGGCTGACAAGGGAAACAAGGGAGCTTCGAAAGCACTCATCCTTTCGGAATCGCCGAACCGTTTCCTCTCCACCGTCCAGATCGGCATCACATTGGTCGGCATCGTCGCGGGCGCGCTGGGCAGCGGCAGTGTGGCGGACCGGCTCGCGGAATTCATCGCACCGATGCCGTTCATCGGCCAATATTCCGGCCAGCTCTCCCTTCTCATCGTCATCAGCATCCTCACCTACCTCTCCCTGGTTGTCGGAGAACTGGTGCCGAAGAGGCTGGCGATGAAATTCCCCGAAACCATCGCCAGCGGCATGGCAGGTCCCATGGCCGCCATTTCCACCATTTCCTCTCCGGCCGTCAGCCTGCTCTCATGGTCCACGGGTGCCATTCTGAAACTCTTCGGCATCCGGGAAGGTGGTGAGGAAGGAATGTCCCGAGAGGAACTCACCGTGCTCGTCCGCCAGGGCGTCATCACCGGCTCCATCAACCGCTCGGAATCCCGGATGATGGAAGGGGTGATCGGTTTCGAAAAACTCGTGACCTACGATCTGATGATCCCGCGCACCCGGATTGTCTGGATCGAGCAGGGCTCGAACCATGAGGAAATCTGGCCCGTGGTCATGGCGAGCACCCAAGGGGTTTTCCCAGTTTACGACGACCGTCGCGACAACCTCGTCGGAGTCGTTTCCATCAAGGACATCTACGGACGTCTGGCGGCGGGTGAGACCGTGGATTTCGGGAAAATCATGCAGAAGCCGCTTTTTGTACCGGAGATGCAGAAGGCCAGCGTCCTGCTGGAAACCTTCCGGGCCACCGGCCAGCGTGCGGCCTTCGTGCTTGATGAGTTCGGCAGCGTGATGGGCATGGTCACGTTGATCGACGTCATGGAAGCCATCGTCGGCGATGTCCCGTCGCGTGAGGAGCAGCTCGCCTCGCCGATTCTCCAGCGCGCGGACGGAACCTGGCTCATCGACGGGCTCTTTGAAATTGAGAAACTGCCCGAGCATCTGGCGGATTTCACCCTTCCCGAGGGTGGAGGTGACGAATACCAGACCTTGTCCGGATGGTTCATGAAGGAACTTGCCCGCATGCCTGCCGAACTGGACCGCATTTCCGCCGGCGACTGGACCTTCGAGGTCATCGACATGGACGGCACACGAGTGGACAAGATCCTCGCAACGTTCAGGGCCGGCCAGCCGGATAGGTAAAAAACATCGCTCACAAGGGTCGATACACGGTTGCTTCGACGGGGGAACCCTCCCGTCTCCGGACGCAATCAGCTCATCACAAACCGCTTCCGATGTTTCAACCGGAGGGCGGGTCAATGAACGGGAAAAACATCCCCCATTGGTGGTATTTATCATAAAGTTACCGCTGGTTTCTTGGTTCGCGCCCTGCTTACGGTTCCCCCAGCAACCGCAACCCATTCCAGCACCTCATGCCCAACCTCAAAGACAAGATCGGTTTTACGGAAAATGGCCCCGCCATCGCTTCTCCCGCGGAAGAAAATCGTTTGCGGGAATTCGTGAATCTCAAGCTCGCCTCGCGCGGGTATCCCATCGTTGGAAATGAGTCGGATTATCCATTCCTCGACCTCGGCCGCTCGCTCATCGCGAATTTCCAGGAGAAGACCCGCTTGCTCTCCGACTATCTCTGTCCTGCGGACCAATCCATCGACGCCTTCCTGCGTGATTACCTGGGTGAGGAGATCGTCAGGGAGGTGTTCCCGGACGGCATGCACCTGCTCCCCACCTCACCGCTGATGGTGGAGCGTCACGGCATCGCCCGGATGCTTTCCCTTCCGCCTGATGAGGACCAGTTCAAGTCCTCGATCCTCAGCTCCTTCCGTGTCCATCAGGGTGTCTGCCACAATCCCGCGAGCGACCGCCGCACCACCGAAGGCGTTTTCCACGTCGCGGACGGCGGATTGCCGGTGCCAGCGGACAAGAAAGGCGTGCCAAAGATCGTCTTCGCCCGCCTGCTGGCCGAGGCTCTCCGTCCACCCGAGGAGATCATGACGCTCCCCTTCACCGGCACCAGCGAGAATCCCGCGAAAGTCTTCGTGTCCCTGCTCCTGCGCCCCGTGCTGACGCCCGAAGTCCCCGGCGTTTCCCTGGAAAAAACCATGGAGACCCGCTTCTTCGCCCCGGGAAATCTCGTCAGCAACCTGGACTTCGTCGAAAGCATCTTCGGCAATGCGGGTGATCCGTATCTCCCTGAAAACGATGCCCGTCTCGATGCCGCCCATTGGTCCGGCCACACCGGCTGCGTCATCCTCGCCCCCCACCTCGTCACTTTCAAAAAGAAGGACCTCGGCCTGCCGAACATCGCGGATGCCACCGACCGCCAGAAGCGCGACGGCATGTGCTGGACCTCGCCCGACGAACTCTACAACGACGGCGGCGCGTTCAAGATCACCTGTCGCGACAAGCGCGGCATCGTCGTCACCGTCATCGCGGACAACTACTACGGTTACTGTAAGAAGGAGGTGAAGACCCAGCTCAGCTACGCCGCGAACCTCTTCGGAAATGCCGAGGAAGAACACGCCGGCGGAGCCATCGCCTTCCCCAGCTTCGACCTGGGCGAGGATTTCTCCCTCAGCGACTACACCCGCCCGGTGGATCACAAGTTCTCCGGTTTCACCGGCCGCTACGGTGAGATTTTCAATCTCCAGCCGGAAGGCTACGGCATCGACAAACAATACGCCGACATTTTTTACGTCCCCGAAGACGTCCATATCGACCTCCACAGCCAGTCGGTCACATGGACGAACGAAGAGGGCGATCAGAAAATCCCGCTCCAGCCCGGCATCACCTACGTCCTCCCCTCCGGCTACAAGGTGGAGATGGTCAAGCCCACCGCGGGCCAGCGCTGGCGTCTCATCGGCACCACCGCGGAAGGCACCTTCTGCCACAAGCCATGCACCGTCTCGGGCGGCGGAAAATCCGAAATTTCCAAGTCCCTCTCGGATGCGATGATCACCGCCTCCGTGCTCGTGAACGACCTGAAAACCGACCTCGACAAGGCGGACGCCATCATCGGTCGCGATTTTTCGAACCGTTACAAGAATCCGCGCGATCCCGGCAAACCCGGCCGTCCCCTGCTGAGCCACGAGCGCTCGCTCGGTTCCGTCATCCGCCTGCTCACGCCGAACCCGAACTACACTGACGAATACAATGCCTGGCTCGGCACCATCGAGACCTCCGTGCGCGATCTCGTTTTCATCATCAAGCGGTTCCACAAGGCCGACTGGGGCAGCGACTGGAGGAAACGCTTCAGCGTGGATCTCATCAACGGCCACCCCGGCCGCCAGCTGATCTACCGCCGCGACCGTCTCGTCACCCAATACCTCCGTGTCGGCTTCAGCGAGGACGGCACCTGGCGGACCTTCAGCATCCGCAAGGACTTCGCCCCTGCGAAAAAAGTCCAGACCGAGGACGATATCAGCGCGGCCATGGTCGTGCCTCATGGCTCGGTGACCGGCCTTCATCCGGACGTGAAGAACCCGTCGCTCAAGTTCATCAAGAACTGCGAATACCGCCTTTTCCAACGCCCCGACGATGCCATCCACCGCGGTTACGACAAGAAAACCGAGAGCGACTTCAGTCACGGCGGCCTGTTTTTCTCCAACTACGAACCGATCAACCGCGAGACCGCCGCAGCCATGGTGAAGGACGCCATCCGCTTCGAGCAATTCACCTCGCCCATGCGGAAGATGCTCACCACTTTCGTCGAGGCGGAGAGACCGGAATTCGTCATCAGCTCGCACCAGCCCCGCATCGTGGATGGCAAACCGACGAAAAATCCGCGCTACCTGCAGAACCGCCCGGATCTTGAGGATCCCCGCTCCGTTTATCTTGCCAACCTCGGCGCGCGTTTCTACCGCCGCCTGCCACTCGATGCGGCGGTTCCCATGCCGGTGAACTCGGTGCTCGCGGGCCGGAGAAACAATCCTCCCGACGAGGCTGCCGGCATCCGCGCGCTCGCCGTTTACAATCCCATCCACTATCAGGAGCTTCCCGAGCTCTTCATGGATTTCATCTCTTCCCTCACCGGGAAGAGTCCGTCCACCACCGGTGCGGGTAGCGAAGGCGCGCTCACCAAGGGTCCGTTCAACGCCATCCTGCCGATTCACGACGTGAACGCCGCGCTTGTCTCGTTCCTGCTCACGAACTACCACGGTTTCACCAGCGCGGCCGGACACATCGGCCGGAAGTATCGCATCGATCACGACATCAGCCTGCTCGTCCCCGAAGTCTGGTCCCGCATGTTCATCCCCGAGCGCGAACCGGATTACCTCATCGCCAACGGCTACCTGGAAAAGATCGAGGACTTCGAACACGACGGCAAGGTCATCGAGGCCAGCCGCCTCGGCTACCGCATCACCGAGAGCTTCGTCACCACCTTCTTCGGGCGCATGTTCTCCGCCGCGGACACCGTCTTCACGCCGGACATGCTCCGGCCGGAGCTCCAGTCCATGGACGACTTCATCGACGGACTCGACAACATCATCGAGACCCAGCGCAGGGTCGCCCTCAACTACTTCGAGGACGGCTGCATCGACGTCGCCTGCCCGCCTCTCAAGGCACTACTGAACATCATGGCCTACGGCGAATATGAAGGGAAGACCATCACCGATCCCGAGGTCCGCTCGCTCTTCACCCGCGAGTCGCTCATCGCCTCGGACTGGTATCAAGCCCGTCTCGACGCGAAGGCCAAGGTGGACCAAGCCCTCTGGAAACGCCACCTCGCCTACCTGGAAACCTTCCTCGCGAAGCCGAACTACCACAGCGAACTCAAGCGCCTCCGCATCCACGAACGCATCGAAGCGGCGAAAGCCATGCTGGAAAAAGTCAGCACCCCCGCCTACCGCGAAAGCCTCGTGGGCATGATCGGAGCTGATCCGGCGCTGGTGTGAGAGATATCAGGAGTTGCGGCATCCCGCCCCGGCTCCGATCCGTTCATCCGCCGGGAGCGTGGAATTCATTCCGCGCGAACCCGGCGTGTCCGATCGTCACTCCGGAAACCTGACGCGTTTTGTGAAATAGTCCCTACAACGTCCTCATCACCCGGGCCGGCACTCCAGCCACCACCACGTTGTCCGGCACGTCCTTGGTCACCACGGCACCGGAGGCGATGACAACGTTGTTTCCGATGTTCACTCCCGGATTGATCACCACGTTGCCACCGATCCAGACATTGTCACCGATGGTGATGGGACTGCCGAATTCAAGACCCGAGATCCGCGTATCGGCATCGAGGGGATGGCCTGCGGTGTAGATGGAGACACGTGGGCCGATCATGCAGTTTTTGCCGATGGTCACCTTGCAGACATCGAGGATGATGAGGTCGAAGTTCGCATAGAAATTCGCACCGACATGGATGTTGTAGCCGTAGTCGCACTTGAATGAGGACTCGATGTAGGTGGTGGAATCGGAGGTTCCCAGCAGCTTGCCGAGCACGTCGCGGCGTTCTTCTACCCGTTCTTCCGGGATGGAGTTGAACTCGCGGCAAAGGCGTCTTGCGGTGAGACGTTCTCCCAGGAGTTCTTCGCCAAATGCGAGGTAGAATTCCCCGGCGAGCATCTTTTCTTTTTCGGTCTTCATGCGATGTGGATGGAAATTGGGGCATACCATCGGTCCTCCTCCCAAGCTTGCAAGGAAGAAGGAGATCGCCGGTTCCGAACGTTGCTTTCCGGGGACATCCTGTCCCGACTGTCACCCGGTGATGACGGCTTCCTGCGGAACATCAAGCTGAGCAGGATGCTCCCGCAACGGGCTGGTGCGGGGACGCACCAGCCACATCCCTGCCCTCAGTGCTGCATCGAATTCAGTCCTTGGAAGATTTCCGCGTATTTCTCCGGTCCTCCGACCATGGAAAAGCGCAGGGGTTCCACACGTTTCACGAGGACTTCGGCGGCGGAAGGCTGCGTGGTGAGGATGTCCATGACCTCCGTGATGAACTCTTCCAGCGGCATGGCCCGCGGGTCCGACGCCTGCTGGTCTCCCATCAGGTGCGTCGCGACATACGGTGGAGCGAGTTCCAGCACTTCGACGTTGGTCTCCCTCAGTTGGTGCCGCAACGACTCGGTGTAGGAATGCACCGCCGCTTTTGTGGCACAATAGGTCGGAGCCATCGCCAGCGGGATGAATGCGAGACCGGAGGTCACATTGATGACGGTGGCATGGGGTTGTTTCCGCAGGTGCGGCAACAGTTCCCCCGTGAGTCGGATGGGTCCCAACAGATTGGTGAGGATCGTGTTTTCCGCGGTATCGGAGTCCGCCGGCTGCGTGAGCAGGTCCTCCGGCACCATGATGCCCGCGTTGTTGATGAGAACATTGAGCGACGGCGCGGTTTCCTCCAATTGCCTGGCGAACCGCCGGATGCTTGATGCATCGGTCATGTCCACCGTGAGGGATTTCATGCCGGGGTTCGCGGCGGTCGTTTCATCCAGGGTTTTCTGACCGCGGCCCGAGATGATGACCTGGTTTCCCAAGGCGTGGAAGGCTTCCGCCAGGCCGCGTCCGATGCCGGAGCCGCCGCCTGTGATGAGGATGGTGTTGTCTGTGGTTTTCATGATGTCGATGGGGTTGGATTCAGTAAGGGCTGGCGGTCGGACGGACGATGATCTCACTCACGTCCACGTCGGCAGGCTGGTCAATGGCGAAGGAGATCGCACGGGCGATGGCGCTCGCGGGAATGGCTACCTCGCGGAAGGAATCCATCGCCTTGGCGGCGCTCTCGTCCGTGATCGTGTGGGCCAGTTCGGAAGTGGTGACACCGGGAGAAATGACGGTCACCCGGATGTCCGTGTTTTCCTGACGGAGGCCTTCGGAGATCGCGATGACCGCATACTTGGTCGCGCAGTAAACGGCGGCGGTGGGAAAGGTGGCGTGCCCGCCGATGGAGGAAACGTTGATGACCTGGCCGCCGCCTTGTTTTTTCATCACGGGCAGCGTGGCCGCGATGCCGTGCAGCACGCCACGGATGTTCACGTCGATCATCTGGTTCCACTCGTCGATCTTGAGCGCTTCGAGCGGGGAGAGCGGCATGACTCCCGCGTTGTTCACGATGGCGTCGATGCGGCCGTGCTTCTCCAAGGCGAAGTTGGCGAAGGCCTGCACGTCCGACAGGTCCGTCACATCCAGCTGACGGTATTCCACCGATCCACCGGCGGCGCGGAGTTCGGTTGCGAGGCTTTCCAGCCGCTCGGTGCGGCGCGCGCCGATGACGAGGTGGTGGCCTTTTTCCGCAAGCAGGCGGGCGGTGGATTCTCCGATGCCGCTGCTGGCTCCGGTGATGAGGATGACTTTCGATTCGGTGGTGTTTGACATGATTTTTTGGTTGGTTTTCCGCTTGGGTCCATTCCCTTGCGGATGAAAAGACCATGGCGCGTTTTCCGTTTTTCCGAAATACCTGATGCGCCGGAATGATTGCCTGATCCTACGACCCGCCAGATGATGCTTGCGGATTCATCCGGAATCATTGCCTATTCCTTCACCCATCCGATGAGCACACACATCCCCGACCCCCGCCTCGCCCACCTGCTCACCGAACTCGCCAGCGGTGAGGGCTTCAGCGCGTCCCGCCTTCCGGGAGTGCGGTTCATGCGCTCGTCCCGATATGTTCCACGCTCGCCGATCGCCTATCAACCGAGCATTGTCATCGTGGGCCAGGGGAAAAAACATGGTCACCTCGGTACCCAATCCTTCACCTACGATCCGACGAACTACCTCGTCCTGTCGGTTCCCCTGCCCTTCGAATGCGAGACACACGGAACACCGGAGGAGCCAATGCTGGGCGTGTCCATCGGTGTCACTCCGGCTCTCGTCGCGGAGCTGCTGATGCAGATGGAAAACCTGCCAGCGGTGAGCCACCCCCAGTCGATCCATTCCAGTCCTCTGGATGCCGGCCTGAATGATGCGACCGTACGGCTTTTGGAATCACTGCGCACCGCGGATGACGCGAAAGTGCTCGGGCCACAGATCGTGAGGGAGATCATCTACCGGGTGCTGCGTGGAGAACAGAGCGGCACATTGCGCGCGCTGGGCGCACCGCACACCCATTTCGGCCAGATCAGCCGGGCGCTGAACCGCATCCACTCCGAATATGCCGAAGCTCTGGACATGACCACACTCGCAACCGAGGCGGGCATGAGCGTCTCGACATTCCACTCGCATTTCAAGTCGGTCACCGCTTCCTCACCGCTGCAGTATTTGAAAAACATCCGGCTCCACAAGGCCCGCATGATGATGGTGCATGAGGGCACCACCGCCGCCGTCGCAGCGCGGGAGGTGGGCTACGAGAGCGCGTCCCAATTCAGCCGGGAATTCAAACGTTACTTCGGCGATGGTCCGGCGTCCGAGGCGAACCGCCTGCGTGAATCGTTGATGAGGTTCTGACGCTTGCCCGCGGACGCACGAAATGTAGCATCGCGCCATGGCCTTCGAGCACGCGTTCCAACAAGCTTTCATCTACCTCGCCGCCGCCGTCCTGGCGGTGGTCGTGGGAAAACAAATCCGCCTCGGCGCGGTGCTGGGCTACCTCATCATCGGTGCGGCCATCGGTCCGTGGGGATTCCACCTGATCGGAGACGCTGGACAGCAGGTCACCCATTTCGCGGAGTTCGGCGTGGTGGTGATGCTCTTCCTCATCGGACTGGAGCTGCAACCGCAGATGCTGTGGAAAATGCGGCACCAGCTCATCGGTCTCGGGTCACTGCAGGTCGTCGGCTGCACGGCGGCCATCGCGGGAGTGGCGATGGGTTGCGGGCTCGGCTGGAAACCATCCCTCGCGCTGGGGCTCATATTCACGCTCTCCAGCACGGCCATCGTGCTTCAGACGCTGGCCGAAAAGGGGTTGCTCCACACGGAGGCGGGGCAGAATTCATTCGCGGTTCTGTTGTTTCAAGACATCGCCGTCATACCGGTCATCGCGCTGCTGCCTTTGTTGGGAAATGGCCAGGCGGCATCCGCGCACGGAGAGTCCACCGCATGGATCACCCATTGGCCGTTGTGGGCACAGGCATTGGCCACGCTCGGAGCGGTGGCCCTGATCATCATCGGCGGACGCATCTGCATGCGGCAGGTTTTCCAAGCCATCGCACGGACCCATCAGCGCGAGGCGTTCACCGGAGCCGCGCTTTTGTTGGTCATCGGGGTGGCTCTGCTGATGACGAAGGTCGGCATGTCCCCCGCACTCGGGGCCTTCGTCGCGGGAGTGGTGCTGGCCAGCAGCGAATACCGGCATGAACTGGAAAGCGACCTGGACCCGTTCAAGGGACTTTTGCTCGGGGCGTTTTTCCTCGGAGTGGGAGCCGCCATCGACTTCGGTTACATCCGCGACCACCTGCTGTTGGTCATCGGCGGTGCGCTTGGCCTGATTCTGGTGAAGGGAGTCGTGCTTTACGGCCTCTCGAAGTGGCGGAAAGACCATTGCAAATCCTCATGGCTCTTCTCCGCGTCGCTTGCCGCGGGCGGTGAGTTCGCCTTCGTGCTCATCACGCTTTCCCTTTCCGCAGGTGTGTTCGATCTGGAAATCGGCCGGGCCGCCGTCGCGATTGTCGCACTCTCCATGGCCACCACGCCTCTGCTCATCACACTCGCCCAGAGGGCCACCACCTGCGCCCCTGACAAGAAGCCCAAGAAGGAAAGCGATGCGGCTGACGAGGGGAATCCGGTCATCATTTGCGGATTCGGCCGCTTCGGCCATGCCATCGGCCGCCTGCTTCGTTCGAGAGGATTCGGCTGCACGGTGCTGGATCACGATGCGGATCAGGTGGAACTCCTCCGCAATGTGGGTGTGCCGATCTTCTACGGCGACGCCAGCCGTCCGGAACTCCTCACCATCGCCGGTGCCGCGAATGCGAAGCTCCTCATCATCGCCCTCAAGGATGGGGACACCACGCTCAAAATTGTCGAAAACGCGCGCCGCCACCACCCTCATCTCAAGATTTTCATGCGCGCCTACAGCCGCTCGGAGGCCTATCAATATCTGGATGCCGGGGAGGAACTCATTTACCGGGACACACTCGACTCATCCCTGCGCCTCGGGGCTGACGCGCTGAAAACCCTGGGTGAAACCGAGGATGCCGCCGAGCGCGCCACCCGCCTCTATCGTGAGCGGGACGAAATCATGGTCCGGGACATGGCCCGCCACCGCCATGACAGCAAGCAGCTCCTCAGTGCCGCGCGTGAGGCCCACGAAAGCCTGAACGAACTGATGCGCCGGGACCAGGAAGCCGCTGCGGAGGCGAAATCGGCCTGACAACTATCGCCCGCGCCCGTCTGCGTCCGACTGCTCCAGGATATCCCCGATCCATCGGACGATCTCCGGCCAGACGTTTCCGCCCAGCGACTCATTGTGTCTCGCACCTGGCACCAGGATCATTTTCCTCACTCCCTTGAGATGATTGAAAATGCGCTGCGCGTGGGTCGGAGGCGTGTCCGTGTCATCCGCGCCATGGACCAGAAGCACGGGAACCTTGATCGAGGAAGCAGCGATCACGGGACTTGCGGAGTCGATTTGAAAACCACCCTTTTCTTCCGCGAGTGAGAACGCCCGCCGGACCATCCAATCTGTTAGGAAAGACGGAGCGCGCTCCCTCGCCACCGTTTTGAAGTCGGAAAAGGATTCCGCGGCGACCACCGCTGTCACCCGTTCGTTGCGGCCCGCCTCCTGCAAGGCGACGGCCGCCCCGAGCGACGAGCCGATCAGCACGACAGGTCCCGGTTTCACCGCGGCGATGACCCGTGCGAGATCCTCTTTTTCAAAACATCCGTAGCTGCAGGTGTCACCGGAAGACTCCCCATGGGCGCGGCTGTCGTAGGCCACCACATCGAAACCAAGCTGGCGGAAACGCTCCATCACCCCCACCCCGCTCACGCGGTTGTCCGAAACACCGTGAAGGTAGATGACGGTCCCCCGTCTCCGCCCGATGGCCGGAGCACTCCAGCCGTGAAGAGTGACGCCGTCTCCTGCGAACGTCACCTCACGGAATCCTTCAGGAGGCACCAGCGACACATGCTTTCGGAACGGATGAAGAATCGCGGCGGCTCCCAGCGTCGGCAACAGGCACGCGAGAATGACGGACAAAGCCACGACGATGCCAAAAATCCACCACCTTTTCCGCAGACGATTCTTCATAAGGCAAGGAAATGATGGATCGCAAACCACCGGTGACACAAGCAAACACCACCACCGGGCATCCTGTGTGGATGATTCCACTCTCCGTCCCTCCCCTCCTTGACTTGCACGATTCCGGGCTCCAAGTTCGATGCCGATGGAAGGGTCCCAACGCAATCCCAAGGGCCGGTTCTCGGATCGGGTGGAAAACTATATCAAATACCGGCCCAGCTATCCGCCGGAAGTGCTGGAGCTGCTGAAATCCCGCTGCGGGCAGACTGAGGAATCCGTGATCGCTGACGTGGGATCGGGCACCGGCATCCTGACCAAGCTCCTGTTGGAAAACGCT
This sequence comes from Luteolibacter yonseiensis, assembly GCF_016595465.1. Classification (NCBI taxonomy): domain Bacteria; kingdom Pseudomonadati; phylum Verrucomicrobiota; class Verrucomicrobiia; order Verrucomicrobiales; family Verrucomicrobiaceae; genus Luteolibacter; species Luteolibacter yonseiensis. Next base: position 1,003,137 of record NZ_JAENIK010000012.1, read on the forward strand.
GAACGTGTGTATGGCGTGGAACCTAACAGGGAAATGCGCGAGGCGGCGGAGCGGATGCTCGCGGATCAGGCGAATTTCACCAGCATCCCGGGTTCCGCCGAAGCCACCGACCTGCTGACGGACTCGGTGGACATCATCGTCGCCGGACAGGCGTTCCATTGGTTCGACCGGCCGCGGGCGAAGAAGGAATTCCACCGCATCCTCCGTCCGAACGGCTGGGTGGTGTTGATCTGGAACGAACGGGAGACGGACTCCACTCCATTTCTCCGGGAGTATGAAGTCCTGCTGAGGAAATACGCGATGGACTACCAGGAAGTGGACCACATGAAGATCAGCCCGGAAATACTGAGGGAATTTTATGATCCCGCGACTTACGAAACCGGCATCTTCTCCAACAGGCAGCAATTCGATTACGAAGGACTGAAAGGCCGCTGTTTGTCATCTTCCTACATTCCCAACGCGGGACAACCGGGGCACGACGATTTGATTGAAGAACTGGAGGCGTTGTTCGCCAAATACGAGAGCGGCGGACAGGTCGAGATCGGCTACCAGACGATGGTTTATTACGGGAGGCTGTGAGCGGGGAGAAGACTCAGTTGGGTGGTTTGACATCGGCGGGCTGTCCGGCTTCTGGCTCGTCCAGCTTCTTTATCAGTTCGCGTGTCCGGGCGAGCTTCTCTTCCAGCGTTTCCATCCCCTTTCCTCCCTGTTTTTCGACCTTGCCGTCGGTCACTTTCAAGCTGTCCAAAGAAGACTGGACCGTCACGAGCCTGCCCTGTTTGTTCCTGGCCAGATAGATGAGATAGGTCTCGCCCTCCTGAAGGTGGGCATCCCTGCCGCTGATTGAATATTCCCCTCCATCCCCGGAGGTGAACTTCTCATCCCAAATCTTGATGTTCTCGTTCGCCGCACATCCCTTGAGGCCTTGGACAACGACCACATCGGCAAACTCCGGGGCCTCGTCATGAACATGGGCCACCCTGATCACGGCGATGACGCTTGATGCGGCGACCCTCTCCTCATCCGTGAGAGGATCGAAAAACGCGTCCACCGGCGAAGCAGTGAAAATGAAACAAGCCAATGCGGAAAGCAGTCGCCAAATTTTCATTGGCAACGGCTCTCACATCTTCAGGAAATTCTCCAGCATCTTCTTCCCGTCCTGAGTGAGGATGGACTCGGGGTGGAACTGCACGCCGTGCACCGGATGCTCCTTGTGCTTCAGGCCCATGATCTCCCCTTCCTCGGTCCAGGCGGTGATTTCGAGACAGTCCGGCAGGGTGTCTCGTTTCACGATGAGCGAGTGATAACGGGTGGCTTCGAATGGATCCGGCATTCCGGCGAAGACGCTTTTTCCCGAGTGATGGATCGGCGACGTCTTGCCGTGCATCAGACGGTCCGCGCGGACGACATCCCCACCATAGACCTGGCCGATGGATTGGTGGCCGAGGCAGACACCGAGGATGGGGATGGTGGCGCCGAGTTTTTCGATAAGCTCGCAGGAAATCCCCGCCTCGGTGGGCGTACAGGGGCCGGGTGAGATACAGATGCGCTCGGGATTGAGCGCCTTGACGTCGTCCACGGTGAGAACGTCGTTGCGGAAGATCTTCATCTCCGCTCCGAGCTCGCCGAAGTATTGGACGAGGTTGTAGGTGAAGGAATCGTAGTTATCGAGAATGAGAAGCATGGGACCGGGTTGTTTGTTTCCAGTGTTCAGTTTGCGGGTCCGAGCGTCCTCGCCAGTGCGATGGCGCTGAGCAGGGCCTTCGATTTGTTGACCGTCTCCACATATTCATACGTGGGGTCCGAATCCGCGACCACTCCGGCTCCGGCCTGCACGTAGGCCTTGCCGTTTTTCAGCAGGCAGGTGCGCAGGGTGATGCAGGAGTCGTGCGAGCCATCGAAACCGAAGTAACCAACCGCTCCGGCGTAGGCGCAGCGCTTGTTTTTCTCCAGGGAATTGATGATCTGCATGGCCCGGATCTTCGGCGCGCCGCTGACCGTGCCGGCGGGGAACGTCGCGCGCAGCACGTCGTAGGCGCTGTGCGAGGGATCGAGCTCGCCGGATACGTTCGAGACGATGTGCATGACGTGGCTGTAACGCTCCACGATCATGAAATCATCCACGCGGACCTTTCCATGTTTCGCGATGCGTCCCACGTCGTTGCGGGCGAGGTCCACGAGCATGAGGTGTTCGGCGCACTCCTTCGGATCCTTCATGAGATCCTCCGCGAGCGCGTCATCCTCCGCCGGTGTCTTCCCGCGGGGGCGCGTGCCGGCGATGGGACGGATGTCGATGCGCCCCTTGATGGAACGCACATGGACTTCCGGCGAACTGCCGACCAGCGCGAAGTCGCCGAGTTCCAGAATGAACATGTACGGCGACGGATTCACGAACCGCAGCGCGCGGTAGAGATCGACCGGTGGTTGGTCGAAGTCCGCCTCGAAGCGCTGGCTGGGGACGAATTGGAAAATATCGCCCGCCTTAATGAACTCTTTCCCCGCGAGCACGATGGCTTCGTATTCCTCCTGCGTCGTGTTGCTGCGGGCTTCCGCCGGAGAAACCTTCGCGAGACCGTTCAACGCCGGAACGTGGAACGGCCGGTTGAGGATCTCCACCATCGCGGCGATGCGGCCGCGGGCGGCGGCATATGCCTCCTCCGGTGTCGGGAATTCATCGATGAACGCGTTCGCGATGACGTGGAGCCTGCGCAGGCGGTGGTCGAACACCAGTAGGGTGTCCGCCAGCATGAACATGGCGTCGGGAATGCCGAGCGCGTCGGGCGGCGGATTTCCGAGCGTCGGCTCGAACTGCCGGACCGCGTCATAGGAAAGATAGCCGACCATGCCGCCGGAAAACTGTGGCAGGGATCCATGCGTGACGGGTTGGAAGGGCGCCATTTCACGCTCAAGCGCGGCAAGCACATCGTCCTCCGCCGTGAACGTGCGAACCTTGGAACCGTCACGGATGGTGATCTCCTTCTCCCTGGCCTCGAAAACAAGGCGCGGGCCGCTGCCTACGATCGACCATCGGCCACCTTTTTCCGTGCTCTCCGCGCTTTCCAGAAGGAAGGAATGGCGATTATCCCGCAATTTGAGGTATGCGGACAACGGGGTTTCGAAATCAGCAGCAAGCTGGGTGTAAACAGGCACGACATTGCCCTGCTCCGCCAGCCCGGCGAAGATTTCCAACGATGGCTCGACCGGAATGGAACTCACAAGGCCGCGAGCATGGCGAGGAATCGCGGGAGGGCAAGCCTGTAGGGATGATTTCAAGGAACCACCCGCGCGCGGTAGAAACGCCTGTTTTCCCCCGCCCCGCCGCCGTGTGTCATCACGGTGGAGGAACCGCTGGCGGTGACAGGTTCTCCAACGCCCGTCCAAGAACCGGAGGCCAGCGTGGCGCTGGCTTCAAGCTGGTATTTTTTCCCCGGAACCGTCGCCACGGTAATGTTCACGTCGTTTCCGGAAAGGGCGATGGCGGTTGCTTTCAGCGCGGAACTGCTGGAAAGCGGGTGGGTGCCGGCGGTGTGTTCGGCTGCGTTCGATTGACCGTCGCCGTCATTGTCGGCAAAAGGGCTCAGGACAAGCACAGGGATGGAGGAACTACTGTACGGCCCTTGGATTCCAGCCCCGTTGATCTGCCGGACGCGGGCATACACGGTGGTCCCGTAAGGCACGGTGACGGACTGGTTGGTGGCCGTGGTTGGTGCGTCAAACAAGTCGACTCCATCAAGGGTGGACCCGATCTGCAAATGGTAGCCTGTGAGACCGCCCCCGGGATCGCTGGCGGCGGCCCAGTTGAAAGAGACCTGATTTCCCACGACCGTCCCGAAAAGGGCAAGTGCCGGAACCGGAGGGTTTGGAGCGGGGGGCAGCGTGTCGCCGGGTAGGAATTTCACCCGCCGCGACGCGGTGAGACCCACCCACGGGGAAGGTCTCGCGTGGGTGATCTCCACCCGATGCAGGAAATCCGGCCGGCCATCATAAAGATCCGGCAACTTGAACGCGAGCGCATGGTAGGCTGTCGTCTCGTTATACACGATCGAGAGAGCGGCAGGCGCCAGCACCGGTCCCGTGCCGTTCCAAGTGTCGTCCGCGCCGTAACGAACGGTGAAACGTGCTTTCAGTTCAGCCTCACCCAAGCCGTCGGCAAGTGATTTGGAAAAATACACCTTCAAAACGTAGTCGTCATCGATCGCGCTGCCGTCGTCCTGAGGATACGCGACAAACACGCGCAGGTCAGGACCGGAGGTGTTCACCGTGCGGATGAGCGTCGTGAAATGTCCCGCGACGTCCGACAGCGCGTTGTCCGCCGATGATCCGGGTTCTTTCAGGCGGACTGAAATCGTGCCTGTTCCGGACGCCGGGATGTTCACGTAGTTGAAACGGAACTCACGGGTGTGCCGCGTGTCAGCCGGGGCGATCGTCGCACCGGGGGTGACTTCGGACGCCCGGACCCACGTGCCATTGCCATTGTTCGACGCGGTGGTGCTGTCGTTGTTCGTCGGATCGCCATCGTCGATCTTGTACCAGACTTCCGTTGTCGATTGGTCGGCGCGCACAACCACTCCGTACTCGCTGCCACCGACGGTTCCACCATCCGCGGAGGGATAGACGATCTGGCCGGACGCGCGTTCGGCATCGTAGTAGAAGGTCTGGGTGACGGTGTTGTAGAGGGAGGTCTTGCCAGGACGCTTCAGGAACGTCCGGGCCCGAAGCACGTGGAATCCTTCAGCAAGCCCTGTCTCGGAGCCTCCATAGTCATTGTGCGGCGCATGAACTGCCTGCGTGGCGTTGAAGTTGTCGATATGGAACACCGTCATCATCCGCAGCTTGCGGGCGACCGAGCCGGGGCCGGAAGGATAGACACTGGCGAGCGGAGAGCCTCCCGCCGACTCCCGCAGCGCGCTGATTTTATATTTCAAGGTCCCCGGGGGAACCGGAGCCAGCACCGCCTTGAACCAACTGCCGCCGGCGAAGTCGGTGTTGTAAGGAAGCTGGATGACCCGGGTGGTGCCGAGACCCTCACCGCCCGCACCCTCGGGGTTGGTTCCATCGTTGGTATAATAAAGGAACGCCTTGTAGCCATCGAGGCCCGTGTTGGTCTTCACCCAGAATTCCAAGCCCGAACCGGTGTTGTCCACCTGCGTGCCGCCATCCGGTGCGGGAGCCGCGGGATCATGATAAACAAACTGGGCGGAATCCTGGTATGCCGGGTTCGTCCCGCCGCCGTTCACCACCGCGCCGCCGACCGTGAAGGTCTCCGCGCCGGAGGAACCGATGATATTGCGCGCCGTGTTGACCGCGGCGAACTTTTCCGGACCGGTACGTTTGACGAAGCTCGGTTGTTCGTAGCCATTGAACCCATCCGTCGAGACAGCGGGTGGATGATCCCGGTAAAACGGATCCGTCCCGGGACGTGTGCCATTGAGGTCGATGCCCCCGTCCAGGCGCAGCAGGACATTCTCCGCGGAGCCGTCGGCACGGACGACGAAGCGCAGGTCCGTGGCGCTGGTGACACGCGGGATCTCCACCTGATAGGCGTAATCGTTGGTCACGGCGTCCGGCAGGCCGTAAGGGTTGAAACCGGCATCTCCATCCGATCCGTCACGCCTCGTGACGGTCACGCTGCCGACGGGGCGGTCGTTCTCATAGATCGAGATCGGCGCGCCACCGGCGTTTTTCCACAGGTCGGACGCTTCCGGAGTGCGGGGCGCGAATGCGAAGTAACTCCCGGAGGGAACGACGGCGGACGAGAGGTCGGACGCGTATTTGTAGAAACCGAGCTGGCTGGCGTCTCCCCTGGCATATTGGTAGAGATATTCATCCCCGGTGTTCGGATTGTTTTCCGCGCCTCCGCCACCGGTGGAAGGAAAGGACGTGCCGCCCGTGAGGGGAACACCCGAGGCGTAGTTGTCATTGACGGCCATCAGCATGGTCACCCCCGCCGCGTCGGACATGCCGCCGTTCTCACGTTTGTCGACGCGTTCGTAGGTGATCAGGTCCGCGCCGCCGGAGACTCCCTTCTGCCAGCCGCGTGCGAAATCCTGATGGATCTTCAGAAGATTCGGAATCCGCTGGTCACCCCACTGCCCGAGAAAGGCGGTGTTCGCATGACGAGGAAACGCTCCGCCACTTCCACCCAGCACTCCGGCGTGGTAGTTTCCATCGGTATAAACCAGCCCCATGCCCGCGCGCGTGAAATAGATGGCGTGCTGGAGTTCGCGGCGGTTCGCATAATCGCTGTCATGGCTCTGCGCGTGCATCACCGCCACGCTGTCCGGGAAACCACCGGTGCCCGCGTATTGATAGTTGTTCAACCCGGAGGAGGGATTCCCCAACAGGTTGTTCAGATTCGAGCGGAGATCGTTGTCCACCAGACGCATCCCGGCATCGATGTAGGGACCGTAGGCGGGCGGCTGGCCGAGGTGCTCGCCGAACATCATCGCGTCATCCCTCCCCTGCTCCGTGTTGAAGACGCTGTCACGGTGGTTTGGATCCGAAAATCCGCGCGTGATGTTGAACTGCCGCTGCGCCTGCCCCAGATAGCCATAGTCGCTGGAGTTCTTGTCGTCACCGTAGGTCGCACCGAAAAAATCCGCGGGCGTGTGCTTCACCGCATCCAGCCGGAAACCATCGGCCTTCGTGCGATCCAGTTGCCAGCGGGCGGCGCGATTGAGCATGTCCTCCACCCGCTCGGAGTAAGCCTCCGGGTGTGCGTTCAGGTAGGCGGTGGTCAGCCCGTTGCCCGTGCCGAAGCCCACATAATTTCCCGAGGCATCGTAGCAGTAGTATTCCGGATGGTTCGGGTGGCGGATGAACTTGGCCTTTGGAATCGTGCTTCCCTCGTAGGCTCCGTGGTTGAAATTGGTGGGACCCGGCTCGGTGGCGATGTCCAGAAGGTCCGAGAGCCCGAGATTCTGCACCTGCCAGGCGTCGTTCCAATCCCGTGTGTTGTCCCATTTGCGATAGAATCCGTCCTCGGTCCTGCGCAGATGGAAATCCTCCGGGACAAAGCCCGGATAGATATCGGCAGGTGTGTCCGCGTTGTATTTCGGAATATCGAACGCGTTATGATTCATCACATTGTCGAAATAAACGCGGATCCCGAACCGATGGGCGACCCGCACCAATTCAAGCAGCTCCGCTTCCGTGCCGTAGCGGGTGCGCACGGTTCCCCGCTGGTCCTTCGATCCGAGATCAAAACGGTCCCAGACATCATACCCGACGGATAATCCGCCGCTTGCCTTCGTGGGCGGCGGCAGCCAGAGCGATTGATAACCCGCCTCCGCCAATTCCGGCATCTTGCGGGTGATTTCCGCCCAGCTCGTGTTGAAATACTGCAACATCGACTCCCCGCGTGCCGGACAGACAAGCAGCAGCACCGCCAGAAACGCGCGCGACAAAATGGATTTCATGAAAACAAGATCACCGCCGGAAATGGGTTTGGCGGACTTTCCCAACCCCATCTGTCGCTCCGAAATCCCGGGTTTACAAGCATTCACATCGCGGGATTCGTGGAAAATGAGTTGGTCGTCCGCCGTTTCACGACTATATCCCCCGCAGAGATGAGCGAAGCCGCCAGCAAAGCGAAGAAGTCCCGGGTCAACGTGCGCCGCCCGGATGTCATGGAACGCGTCGCCGCCGAGGTGGCGGTACATTTCCATTCGACTCTCGTTGAAAAACTCCGTGACCGTGGCGGCAAAATGGTGGTGGGGAACACCACCATCCTGCTCGCCGAGCAGTTTGGATTCTGCTATGGAGTCGAGCGGGCCATCGACCTCGCCTACGCCTCGCGCAAGGTCTTCCCGGACAACCGTATTTTTCTCATCGGCGAGATCATCCACAACCCGGACGTGAACCAGCAACTCCGCGAGATGGGCATCGTCTCGCTTCCATGGAAGGAGATGAACGAAAGCTACGACGACCTGACGGAAGATGACGTGGTCATCGTGCCGGCCTTCGGGGCTCCCACCAGTTTCATGGAAAAGGTCGAGCAACGCGGCTGCTATGTGGTGGACACCACTTGTGGGGACGTCATGAAGGTCTGGCGGCGGGTCCGCGGCTACGCCAAGGACGGAGTGACCTCGATCATCCATGGGAAATCCAATCACGAGGAAACGCGCGCCACCGCATCGCGGGCGCTCGGTGAGGAGAAGAACGGCCACTACCTCGTGGTCCTCACGCTCGGGGACGTCGATTATGTCTGCAACTACCTCAAGAACGGTGGTGACAAATCCGAGTTTCTCCACCGTTTCCAAGGCGACTACTCGGAAGGTTTCGATCCGGACGTGCATCTCAAGCTGATCGGGGTAGCCAACCAGACCACGATGTTGAAAACGGAGACAGAAGAGATCCAGCGCCGCCTGCGCCAGGCCATCACCGAACGCGATGGAGATCCCTCCGCTTTCCAGATGTTCGACACCATCTGCGGAGCCACCCAGGAACGCCAGGACGCCCTCTTTGAAATGCTCCGCAAGCCGATGGACCTCCTGCTCGTGGTCGGCGGCTACAACAGCTCGAACACCGCCCACCTCGTGGAAATCGCCGAGCCGGAAGTTCCCACTTTTTTCATCCGGGATTCCTCCCGCATCAAATCACTGGAGGAAATCGTCCATTACGACCTTCATCACAAGGAGGAAAAAACCTCGGACTATTCGCGTCTGTTCTCCAACGACCGCCCCGTAACCGTAGGCATCACGGCCGGAGCCTCGTGTCCGAACAATCTGATCGAGGAGACCTTGGTAAAGATCTTCGAATTGCGGGGGATCTCCCGTGAGACGGTGGAAGCGGTGTGATTGTGTCAATCACACCGCTTCCACCCTGCGAATCTCAGGCTAGCGCAGTCGACTTGCTATTTCGTTTCCGTGGCACGGCTTTTGATCTTCTTCACGGTGAATGCCGCAATTCCCAGTAGAAGCAGGACGGCGATGACTCCGGGAGCCCGGCTTGCGGGCTTCGTTGTCAGGTCATGATTCCCACCGCCAGTGGTGGAAACCTTGCGTTCGGGGCGTGATTGGACAGGGCCGTCACGGGCGACGGAGGTTCGCCCGGCGAGATTGTAGATCGTGTCGTCACCTTCGAAGGAAAAGGTGCGGGTCCCGGCTTTCACTTGTTCATACCAGACTTTCCAGGTTTCGACCTCGGAATCATCATATCCCACCGACCCGTCCGGGTACTTGTTTTTCATGGGGGCCTTCTGGATCCCCAAGCGGGTCAATGTCATCGACGCATATCTGAAGTTGGGCCTCGGAGCCCCAGTATCCTCGAAACCCGTCGCCCCTTTGTAAGGGTCACGATCATCGTAGAGAAGCTCGCCGAGGACCTTCACAGTTTCAGGACTGGGGAGGTGCTCCAATGTTTGAAAAGCCCACATCCGTTCACGCTCATTACCCTTTCCATTTTTGGCCACTTCATCATCCATGTTCCGACGGATTTTTTTGTCATAATAATCCGCATAGCCGGGAATGGCCATAATGGTTTCTCTGATCATTTTATATATTACCTCAACATCTGAACTATGATTCCCCAATCTGATTCGATGCCCCATGCTTCTTGCTCCCAAAGACAAGAAGTCGACTTTATCCGAACCGCTCAATCGCGAAGATTTTTCCAGATTCCCTTTCCAAAGCTCGACTTGTTCGGCTTCCATCCTTCGCTCTTGTTGCCACACCTCCTCTGACAAAGATAAAGATAAAGAACTTGACATAAATGCAATAATTACAATCAATTTCTTCATTTTAATTATCTCCCAATGGTCTGTTTTTCAACCACGTCTCCGCCACGTCCCACTCCGCCTTGACACAGACCCGTTGCTGGGTCGAAGGGCCGATGAGATCTCTGGCACTGTACATGATCCTCGCCCTCTGATCCGTGAGCGGCAGAGGTGCGGGTCCCTTGCCCTGGTCCGGATGTCCTCTCCCGAACAAGACATGGCCGATTTCGTGGGTCACGGTGCTCAGCCAGTTCTGGCGCTGGGCATAGGCGCCGTTGGCGTCCCCATCCACGCTCATCCATACCTGACTGGCGGCGGGATCCGTGATTCCTTTGACACTGCCCCCAGAAGACTGCGGATTTTCCCGCTGAAGGGTGGCATCACCTCCCATGATGTAAACCTGGATGTCTCCCACGTTTTTCCCGACGGTGACGGCCTTCTGTGCTCCCGTGGGCGGATCACTGACGCGGAACGGGGCATCGGCCGCAAGGCCCGAGTTGGATGGCGGTTGGATCGTGACGTCGAAGGAGACGTTGATCTGCTTCTTGTAGATATCATTCAGGTATTCCTCGAACTCCCCTTCGGGAGGGATGGCCGGTACCGGATCGGCGGGATTTTTCTTAAGCGGCCAGACGGAGAGCTTGACTACACGCGGTTTCATGATCTTGGCGCGCAGGGGCTTGCTGAGCGAATGCAGCTCACCGAGTTTGATGCTTACGACTTCCTGGGTGCCATCCGCGTCCGCAGGGGCGGAAAAGGTGACCACGGTGTTGGTGGAATCCACCGAGGAAGGACTCGCCGTCACCTTGCTGCCGGTACCACCACCCAGGGTGACGGGGGTGACCGGACAGGCGCCACTCCGGATGCGGACGGGAATATTCCCACCCGCCGGCACCATGATCCAGAACTCCTCCTTGATGCCTTCCAATTCGTTATTGAAGGAATTGCTCGCGGTGAAGGACACCGCGTCGAGACCTTCCGAGGGGGTGGGTGTTTCCAAAAACAGCGGTGTGCCGACCATGGCCTTGGTTGCCGGACCGCCGCCCTCTTTTCTCACCGCGAGGGTCCATCCATGACGGGTGGTGTCTGTGACGAAGTTGTTGGAACGGGTCCTCCAGTCCTCCGGAAGGCCAGGGCTGCAGTTCCACATAGGCAAAGCCATTCCATTGTGCCAGATCCCGAAGCCATCGGTGATGGCGAAACGGCCGTCGGTGGAAAAATCCAAGGCGTTGTTGAAGGAGGAACTGGCGGCGATGGCGGTCCATTGATCGCCCGCGTAATACCGCGGCGTGCTTCCATTGTTCATGGTGGCGGGAGCGATGGCCCTGTCATATCCCCTCATCATCGCGGTGACGCCGTTCGGCAGTTTTACGGACCGGTTGTAGTTCTCCTCGAATTCGTGGGTATCGTCTCCACCGCCGAAAGTGACCTTGCCGGGATTGCCGGCCCCGATTCCTCCGAATCCGCCACCGGCATCCACCCAGCCGGCGAAATCCGGAGCATCCGCCCCTGACGTGACGACATCCCCGCCGGAGCCACTCGGTTTGAGCTTCCATATTTTCAACGGATTCGGGACAGGATACTTATAGCCATAACGCGGCTCCCCCCCTTCCTCATAATCTGCGTTATAATCCACCTTGGTCGCCTGGTATCCGATGAATTCGTTGTTTTCGTTGAGCAACATATCCGGGTTGATAAGGCCATAGCCGACGTCACGGGTGACCTGAGGATAGATGTCCCCAACTTTCAGCACCACGGGAGCACCTCCCGCGGAACTCCATCTGACCATGCATGATACGGTGGCCTCATACTCGTCGCCGGGAAAGTCGATCGCTCCCTGCCCGAGGATCAGTCCGTCATCACCGAGGGCGATGGATCCGCAGAAGGACAGGTCCGTGCCGATATCGGGCAAATCGACAAGCCCGCCATTGTGCCACAGGGAGTTTTTGAAGAGCACCTTGCCCTGGTCATTGACTTGAAACGGTGTCTTTTTGTCTCCAAGCAAGGGATCGCCTTCCGCCGGTAACATCACATCGAACCACGCGAACCGCATTGCGCCGCCTTTGACCCAGTTGATCTGTTCGTCGGACTTCGAGGCATCGTTCTTGTCAACGATGCCATCACCATCCGAGTCGAGTTCGTCGCCGTCGGGGATTCCGTTATGATTGGTATCACCCGAGAAGGGGTCGCCCCTGGGCCCACCTTCATTTCCTCCGCCTCCGCTTCCACCACCACTTCCCGTGCCGGGGTCGGATTGATCTCTGACGATCAGGTCGAACTCAAGCCAGTCCGGTGTGCTGTCGCCATCGGAATCGAGCGACCAGTTCGGGACCACCCGCCAGAATTTTCGAGAGCCCGCGGAAGATGCGGGGTCTTGCACACTGTTGCGCGCACGGGCGACGCTGGCAGCGACCTCCGCATTCATCGCAGGAAGATTTTCTTGAAAAGTCTCGACCATCTTTTGATCCGCAGGGCCAAAATCCGAAAGAACCGTGGGAGGCACGGAATCAGCGGGCGGGCGGGTAATCATGTATGAATAACCGTCGAAGGTATTCCAATAGAATGGCATTTGGTGCCACTCGGCCACCGCGTCAGCCTCTGGCAAATAATGTCGCATCGCGTTGCCGGTATCGAGTGACCTCCAGGAAAGCAGCAGCCCTCCTCCTATGGCCCGTTGCATGTATAACGAGACATTCACCGGACGCGGCACCGTAGATGGAGGTCCACCGCCGGCCGTGGCCGCTTCGTGGATTTTTCGCGATCATCGGGATAACGACTTCCTGGCCCAAGCCGTAAAACTCGTCATCAAGTGTCTGCCAGTGGGTCAGGTCCTCCGAGGTCTGGACGGAATAGAGGACGCCCGGAGTGGTTTTGAATACCAGTGACACGATATCCCGCGTGCCGGTCGTGTCCGGGACCTGTTCCATCCAGTGACGGGGTGGGGTGTCAGGACTGACCGTCACTTGGGCGCGGGCAAGAGAGAAAAAGATCATTTCGACAAGCAGGACGCAGATCACATTTTTCATGGTGGTGCCGGGAGGGGATTAAGATCACCGAGTGAACTCTCTGGTAAACGAAATCCATCATGATGCGATTTTGGAGTCAACCTCCAAAAGCCCTCATGAAGACGTTGTGAAAAAGTCGATCCATTCGAAGAGCAGCGAGCTATTGTGCGCCCGTCTCGTCGAACTGCGGAAACAAGCCGGCTTGAGCCAACGCGACCTGGCATCCAAAATCGGCAGGGAGCAAGCGCTGATAGCAAGGATAGAGCTGGGAGAACGACGTGTTGACGTGCTGGAACTTCACACCCTCTTATCTGTCCTCAGCCCGGACCCGGAAAAGGAAGTTCTAAGCATTTTCTCAGCTCTGAACGAAATTGCAAAAGAGTCGGAATCCCACTCCTAGGCTTTCCACGCACAATCGAATGGTTGCGGTTGGAACCTGATCAAGCGAGGGTTTGAGGACGATGGCTTGTCAAGAACAGGCACGAACGCCTGTTTATATGGATTCCAACGCAAAAAACAACCGCGGCAGCGCCAACTGCCGCGGTTGAAACACACGTTTATTTGCTCTTACTATGCTGAGATCAGGCTTCCGCGAAATCGCCGAGGACCGGCTTTGGCATCGGCTTTTCCTTCTTGCGAAGGGCACGACGCATTTTGGTCAGTGCGGAGTTTTGAAGCTGGCGGATCCGCTCGCGGGTGACGCCGAACTCTCGTCCGACTTCCTCGAGAGTGAGCGCTTGGCGGCCGTTGAGACCGAAGCGTTCGTCGATGATGCGGCGTTCGCGCTCGTCGAGAACCGAAAGCAGGCCATCCAATTCGCCATGCAGATTCTTGTCGGAAAGCATATCCAATGGATTCACGGCCTTCTCATCACTGATGACTTCGCCGAATTCCGTGGCCTCGCCTTCGTTGATCGGTGCGTCCAAAGAGGTCGGGCGATAGGAAGCTTGGCGCAACAGGGCGAGCTTGCGGTGTGGGAGACCCACTTCGTCGGCGAGTTCTTCGTCGGTCGGTTCGCGGCCCAGAGCTTCGGTCAGGATCGTGGCGATGCGGCGCATCTTGGCGATCTTGTCCACCATGTGGACAGGGAGACGGATGGTCTTGGACTGGTTTGCCAACGCCCGCTTGATGGACTGCTTGATCCACCAGGCCGCGTAGGTTGAAAGTTTGCCGCCCTTTTCAGGATCGAAGCGCTCCACAGCCTTCATGAGGCCGATGTTGCCTTCGGAGATCAGGTCCGTCACGGGCATGCCGTAATTGGAATAGTCTTGGGCGATTTTCACCACCAGACGCAGGTTCGCACGGATCATGTGCGCACGGGCTTCCGGATCACCGTTTTTGATGCGCTCGGCGAGAGAAATTTCCTCTTCAGCGGTGAGGAGAGGCGTTTTTGAAATCTCACGCAAATAGAGCTTCAAGCTGCTGTCTGATTCGTAGGCCATTGGATGATGGGGTTGTTATTTATTAAACGTCGCCGAAGGTTGTTTATTCCTTTTTTGTTCAGAAAAAATTCATTGTGATCACTTTGTCATCACTTTGAATATTTACCGGACCCGGTGATTTTCAACTTTGACTATTTAGCAATCCGTGTGCCCTTGATTTTTGGATCCCAAGTGGTTGATTTTTAATCAAACCACTTTTCACAGGTGTGACAAAATGCACGATCGGTGCATTTTTCGCACGAATCGCGCCATTTTGGCGCATGAGAGGTTCGACAATCAGCGTTCCGTGACTCAATTCTTGTCCGTGTTTGACGCATTTTACCCAATCGCCCGCTCGGGATTGTTCCGCCTGGATGCGGAAACCGCCCATCACACCAGTTTGAAAGCCCTGCGGATGGCGGAGAAATCCGGATTGCTCGGACTGGCTTCGCCTGTGGATGAATTCACCTCTCCGGTGGAGATCATGGGGCTGAAGTTTCCGAACCGGGTGGGTCTGGCGGCGGGATTGGATAAGGAAGGAAACACCATCGACGCGCTCGGCAGGCTCGGCTTCGGCTCGGTGGAAATCGGCACCATCACCCCCCGCCCCCAGGCGGGCAATCCAAAGCCGCGATTGTTCCGCCTCGTCGAGCACGAGGCGATCATCAACCGCATGGGCTTCAACAATCCCGGAATTGACGCGGGAGTGGAAAACGTCCGTTCCTCGAAATCCTTCGGCGGAATCGTCGGATTCAACATCGGCAAAAACAAGGACACTCCGAATGAAAACGCCGCGGACGATTATCTGATCTGTCTGCGGAAAGCCTACCCCGTGGCTGACTACATCGCGGTGAATCTATCCTCTCCAAACACTCCGGGCCTGCGCGATCTCCAAGGTGCGGAAGCCAGCGCGCGCCTGCTCGAAACGCTCAAGAAGGAGCAGCAGAAGCTGGCCGCCGAGCATGGTAAAAAAGTCCCCCTGCTTTTCAAGGTCGCCCCGGATCTGGACGAAACCCACATCCGCGACCTCGCACGTGTTTTTCTGGATGGAGGGTTGGACGGCGTCATCGCCACGAACACCACGCTTGACCGCCACCTGGTGGCCGGCCATCCCCGCGCGGACGAAGCTGGCGGCCTGTCGGGAAGACCGGTGTTTGAAAAAAGCACCATCGCATTGGAAATTTTCGCGAACTGTCTCGGCAACCGGATTCCCGTCATCGGTGTCGGCGGCATATCTTCGTTGGAAGACGCTCGGGCGAAAATCCGTGCGGGCGCGTCCCTGGTGCAAATCTACACATCATTCATCTATCAAGGCCCGAAGCTCGTGCGCGAGCTCGCAGCCGGGCTTTGATGGCGTTGGAAGAGCTGCTTCCGACGGATCAGGGCGGCCCGTCCGCCCCTCCCTCTGCCCTTCATCAAATCTTCATACGAAATGTGTGGCACGCCTCCGCTTCTGCGGTTTTCATCAGACACAACCACATCCCCGTCCCACCCATCTAACAAAAATCCATGAGCATCCCCTCCACCGCCGCCCGCTTGGAAGCCGCTGTCAGTTCTGTCGTGCGCGGGCAGCCGGAAATCGTGCGGCGTGTGCTGGCCTGCATGATCTCCGGCGGGCACGTGTTGCTGGAGGATTTCCCCGGCACGGGAAAAACCACCATGGCGAAAGCCATCGCGAAAGCGGTCGGCGGCGCGATGTTCAAGCGGGTGCAATTCACTCCCGACCTGCTGCCTTCGGACATTCTCGGCGTCTCCATTCTCGATCCCCGTTCGCAGGAGTTCAAGTTCCACCCCGGCCCTGTTTTCACGGACATTCTTCTCGCGGATGAAATCAACCGCGCCTCACCAAGAACGCAGAGCGCCCTCTTGGAAGCCATGGGGGAACGGCAGGTCACCGTCGAGGGGGAGCGGTATGATCTGGAAGGGCTTTTCTTTGTCATCGCCACGCAGAATCCGGTGGAATTCCGGGGCACCTATCCCCTGCCGGAAGCGCAGATGGACCGTTTCGCCATGCAATGCACGATGGGCTACGTGACCGCTGCGGAGGAAGCCGCCATTCTTGCGGATCAGGCGCAGACGCACCCGGTGAACCGGTTGGAGGCGGTGGCCACCCGCGAGGAAATCATCGAACTGATGGAAGCCTCGCGACAGGTTCGTTTCAGCGAGGAGCTGCGGCACTATGTGGTGGCGCTTGTCGGCGCGACACGCGGCCACCCCGCCATCCAGCTTGCGGCAAGCCCCCGCGCCTCGCTCGCCCTGATGAAGGTTTCCCAAGCGATGGCCATTTTCCAAGGTGATGAATTCGTCTCGCCGGAACTCATCCAGTCCGTGGCCGCGGATGTCATCGCGCACCGCATGGTCCTGGCACCGGAGGCCCGTTATTCCGGTGCGAACGCACGCCAGATCGTGGCGGACATCATCGAGCAAACGCCTGTGCCAGCCTGACCGATGAAGACACATCCCCCGTCTCCCGCGCTTCCGCGCAGACGCTTGGACAGGTGGCTTTACCACGTCTATTTCCATGGCTCGGGCATCTACCATTTCCTTCTGCGCCGCTGCCGGCCTGCGGGCATCACGCTGCTCATCGTATTGGTCCTCGCCACGTGTCTGGGACTCGGCAAACAGGCCAGCTCCACCTACCAGTTGTTCTCCCTGAGTCTCGGCATGGTGATGATCGGCGTGCCATGGGCCATGTCCCGGCGCGCCAGGGTGGAAGCGAAGCGGGAAATGCCACGCTTCGCCACCGCCGGCGAGCCGCTCCGCTACACGGTGCGCGTCTGGCACCACAGCCCCCGCCGCCTGAGCCGCGCGTGGCTGGCGGACACACCGCCGGACCCTCGTCCCGGCCTCGCGGATTTCACCGTGCTGCGCGAACCGGGCGAGGAGGAAAGGAATCTGTTCGACCGTACGCTGCCCTATTACCGCTGGCAGTGGCTGTATCTGGGAAACCGGCTGTTCTCCGGAGGCTTTTCAAAGGACGATGTGAGCCTCGAGCACGGCCAGCATGCCAGCGTCACGATGGAACTGACACCTCTGCGGCGCGGCGTGATCCGCTTCAACGACCTGCGTGTGTTGCTTCCGGACCCGTTCGGACTGTTCCAGCGCTGCCGGAGGGTGAAGGCGCCGACGGCCACGCTGACGGTTCTTCCACGCCGTTTCCCGCTGCCACCCATCGAGCTTCCCGGCGGCGCGGCTTTCAAGATTTCCGGCGAGGCCAATACCAACACGATCGGCACCTCCGGCGAATTCGTAGGGCTTCGCGACTACCGTCCCGGCGATCCGCTCCGGCAGATCCATTGGAAAAGCTGGGCGCGCACCGGACGGCCCATCGTGAAGGAACTTGAGGACACGTTCTACCCGCGCTATGGACTCATCGTGGACACGCTCTCCACAGACCGGACGGACCAGCAGTTCGAGGAAGTCATCTCGGTGGCGGCATCGTTCGCCGCAGCCATCGACACCAACGAGTCCCTGCTCGACCTGATGTTCATCAAGAACGAAGCACACCTCGTGACGGCGGGCCGTGGTGTGGAGCGCGCGGAAAAACTGCTGGAGGTTCTCGCCGGCGTCTCGCCCGAACGGGAGGATAATTACGAAGACCTGGCGAAGCTCGTGCTGCGCCACCGCGACGACCTCACCTCCTGCCTCGTCATCTTCAACGGCTGGGATCAGGCCCGTTCGGAGTTTCTCAACAAACTCACGAGAGGCGGCATCGTCTGCGCGCCCATCGTCATCGGGAGAGGTGCGAACCCCGGCCAGGCACCCGGGCATTGGCTTGAATCCGGCCAGATCATGCGCGATCTCAAGCGGTTGCCGGTACGGTTGAACACGCAATTCTAGGCAATCCCAACAACCCGACGGCCATTTACCAGATCCATCCACCTCCCCGTTTCATCCTCGGCGCGTCATTGCTCTTCTGGGGGCTGATGACGGGACGCCCGCTTCTCGGCGTGCTGCTGGCGCTGTTCGTGGAGAGCGCGCATTGGATCCGGGTGCGCTGGGACTTCAACGACGAGGCCTGCGCGAGGGCCTGGCAGCTCAGCGTCGTCGCCATCCTCCTGTCGGGAATGCTCATCTATCTGGATGGACCCGCGACCATGACGGCATCCACGCTGCTCACGTGGCTGCCTCCCCTGCTGCTGCCCATGCAGTTCATCCAGTCGTTCGGACTGAGAAACGCCGTCCCCGCCAATACCTTTTCCCTGCTCGCCCAGCAACGCCGGAAGCGCAACGTCCGCCTGGGGCTGACGGAATCCGTGGTCCTGATCAATTTCGGCAACGTCACGTTTGTGACCGCGCTCGTCGGCTCGACCCTGGGCACCTCGTCCAATGGCGCCTACTCGTGGTTGTTCCTCCCCGGGATCATCGTTCTGACGGGCTGGATGCTTCTTTCCAGCAGCCGCAGCCGTCCCGCGTCGCTCATCGTCGCACTCGTTGTCGCCGGTCTCATCGCCTTGGCCGGACAGAAGGCGCTGGAGGAGGTGTACGACCGCCTGGGAAACTCCGAAGCGACACGCTCGGGGTTTGATCCGAAATGGGTGAATACGCTGATCGGAAAACGCGGCACCATCGAACAATCCTCCGACATCATCTGGCGCCTGAAGCCTGCGGAAAAACAAGCTCCTCCAGCCCTGCTCCGGACAGCCACCTACAACACCTATCATTGGAATGGAAGCTGGCTCTGCCAGCCGTTTCCGGAGCTCGAGTTCAACGACCTCGACACCCGTCTTCAGGAAAACGTCCCCTACTACCTGCTTTCCGTGGCTGCCCCGGAAGCCGAGCAGATCCGCGCGGTCGGCAAGGAACAGCGGCGCTACACCATGCGTGGCTCCGTGGTGGCGGAGTCGCCGCTCGCGCTTCCTGGCAACACTTCCAGCGTCACGGGATTCGAGCTGGACGGCATCGAGCGCAATAATTTCGGCACCGTGCGGGTTTACCCCAAGCACTCGGTCATCGAAGGCTCGGTGCTGTGGAGCGGTGGATTCTCCGGAGAAAATCCAGTTAGCCTCAGGGAGGATCTCAATGTCCCGGCCATCGAGCGCGCGACCCTGCAGGCGGTGCTGAAGGAACTGGACCTGCTGGAACCCGCCTCCCCGGAAAGCGCGCGCCCGCGTCGCACCCTGCGGGAAAAGATCTCAATCCTCCAGAACTGGTTTCGCCGGGACTTCCAGTATTCGCGTAACCTGACCATCAGGGCCTCGGCCAACGATCCGGCCCACCCCACGGCGATCGAACAATTTCTCACCAAAACCAAATCCGGCCACTGCGAATACTTCGCCGCTGCCACGACACTGCTGCTGCGGCAGGCCGGTGTCCCCGCCCGCTACGCCATCGGCTATGCGGTCGCGGAAAGGGATGTGCCGCGCAAGGAATTCATCATCCGCGGGACCCACGGCCATGCGTGGTGCCGCGCCTGGGATGAAAAGGAGAAGACATGGATCGACATCGACACCACACCGCCCGGCTGGGTGGGCACGCTGCCACAACGGAACACGACCAAACAGCGATTCAACGACATGCTGAAACGCTGGCGTGAGGATTTTTTCCTCTGGCGCAACCAACCCTCCAACAAGCTCGCCGTCTCGCTGGTCATGGGAGCCATCGCCTCGGGCGTCCTCGTGTTCATCATGAAGCGGCTGTGGAAATCCAAACGCCGGATGGATGCGGAGAGGCGCATGAACGGCTATGGAGGCCCCGCCATCCGCACGCCCCTGCATTCGATAGAGAAAACCGCCCGGAAACGCATCGGCCCGCGTCCGCCGGGCATGCCGTTTTCCGAATGGCTGCTGCGGCTCCGCCCGGGTCTGGCGGACGGGCATTTGCTCGATGAGGCCATTTCACTGCACCAGCGCCTGCGGTATGACCCCGCGCCCGCGATGCCGGACGAAAGGGAACGGCTGACGGAACTGGTGAAACAACTGGAAAAGGTGGTGTAGACCTTCCATTGATCAGGAACCTCCGGAGGGACGGAAACGGATGAGAATGCCGATCCTACCTCTTGCGGCTCCCGGCATTTCAGACAAAGCTCCGCGTATGAATCGTGAGGATCTGCCGCTGGACCGGCAATTGCGCCAGGAAATCCTGTTTGCCCGGGAGCGTGTGTACCGCTTCGGCCAGGCCACGCCGCTGGAGCGGCTGAATCTGACAGGCCCCGGACCGGAAATCTGGATCAAGCGCGAGGACCTCTCCCCGATCAAGGCCTACAAATGGCGGGGTGCCTGCAACCGCATGGCATTGCTCACTCCGGGTGAATCGGTGCGCGGAGTGGTCACCGCTTCGGCGGGAAACCACGCGCAGGGAGTGGCGCTCGCAGCCCGGACCTTGAAAGTGAAGGCCCGCATCTACATGCCGCGCTCGACCCCGAAGGTGAAGCAGAATGCCGTGCTCCACCATGGCGGCGAGTTTGTTGAAATCCACCTCGCGGGCGACAGTTACGATGAGGCCGTCTCCGCCGCCCGCGCGGATGAGGCGGCCAGCGGCGCGGTTTACGTGCATGCCTACGATGATTTGAAAGTCATGGCCGGCCAGGGCACGCTTGCGGACGAGGTCGTCCTTTCCGGGCACGGTCCCTTCGACGCCGCCTACCTGCAGATCGGCGGGGGCGGCATGGCGGCAGGGGTTTCATGTTGGCTGAAAACGTATTGGCCGGATATCGAAATCGTCGGCGTGGAAGGTGCCGGGCAGGCCTCCATGAAGGCCGCTCTTGAAGCAGCCAAACCGGTGTCACTCGAAAGCGTGGATCTCTTCTGCGACGGCACCGCGGTCAGGAAGGCGGGAGAAATCCCGTTCCAGATCTGCCAGAGCACGGTGGATCTCGTGGAAACCGTGACCAATGCCGAAGTCAGCACCGCCATCCGCACGCTCTGGGAAGGGTTGCGTTGCATTTCCGAACCCTCCGGAGCCATGGGACTGGCCGCCGTCCTGAAAAACCGCGAGGCGCTCGTCGGCAAAAAAGTGCTTGTCGTCATCACGGGAGCGAACATCGATTTCCTCCAGCTCGGACTCATCGCCCAATCCATCGGTGCCGGAGCGAAGACCAGCCGCACGCTCCGCGTCCGCATCCCGGAACGGGCCGGGACGATGCTGGAACTGCTCGACACCTGCTTCGAAGGGCTGGACATCGCGGACTTCCAATACGGCAAGACCAGCGAGGAGGTCGCTTGGCCGGCCTTCACCATCCATGCGAAAAACCCCGAGGACCTCGACGCCCTTCCTCAGAAACTCGACGCGCACGGCTTCGCGTGGGAAGATCTGACCGGAGCGGTGGACATCAACTTCCGCGCGATTCCGCTGAGGGGAGACCTTTTGAAAAATCCGGCCTTCCTGCGCCTGGATTTCTACGAACGCCCCGGTGCGCTGCACGACTTCCTCGACCAGCGCATCCGCGGAAATGCCAGCCTCTGCTATTTCAACTACCGCCAGTCCGGCGAACGCATCGGACGGGCGCTCATCGGGCTGGATTTCCCCTCGCCCTATGAACGCGACGCCCTCCTGATGACCATCCCGAAACAAGGAGACGGCTACCGCCTGTGCGAACCGGTGGATGAGGCGACGAGGGAAAGGCTGAAAGGATTGTGACGACAGAACCGCAAACGGCGAATTCCGGCTTGTGAAAGTTTTCACAAAGC
Source organism: Luteolibacter yonseiensis (assembly GCF_016595465.1). NCBI lineage: Bacteria > Pseudomonadati > Verrucomicrobiota > Verrucomicrobiia > Verrucomicrobiales > Verrucomicrobiaceae > Luteolibacter > Luteolibacter yonseiensis. The sequence goes on from NZ_JAENIK010000012.1 coordinate 1,024,906, forward strand.
ACGCTTGCCGCATGATGGTTGGCCAGACATAGTCCCGCGCGAGCACCGATGGACGACTCCTGCACATGCGTCCGGCGCTCTATCTAGCCATGAGCGACACACCTTCGGCGATTGCGGAACTGAAACTGCCTAAAGACCTTGCTGCCGAGAAAGGCATGGTCAACGTCCAGATTGACGGCGTATGGCATCAGTTTCCCAAAGGAACTCGGATGATTGAAGCCTGCCGCCAGGCACAGGTCACCGTCCCCCATTATTGTTACCATCCCAAGCTTTCCTCCCCGGGAAACTGCCGGATGTGTCTTGTCCAGATGGGCATGCCGCCCCGTCCCGCCCCCGGTCAGGAGCCGGTCCGGGATGAAAATGGCTACGAAATCATCGGCTGGATGCCACGCCCCGTCATCGCTTGTGCGAATACCGTGGGCGAAAACATGGGAATCCGCACCAGAGGCGAACTAGTGGAAAAATGCCGCGAGGGCGTGATGGAATTCCTCCTCATCAACCACCCTCTCGACTGTCCGATCTGTGACCAGGCCGGCGAATGCCGCCTTCAGGAACAATCCGTGCAACACGGCCGCGGTGTCTCCCGCTTCATCGACATGAAGGTGAAAAAGCCGAAAAACGTCGATATCGGCCCCCGCATCCGCCTCGACGACGAGCGCTGCATCATGTGCAGCCGCTGCATCCGCTTCATGGACGAGGTCGCCGGTGATCCGGTGCTCGGCTTCACCCAGCGTGGCACGCACACCACCTTGACCGTCCATCCGGGCCGTCTGCTGGACTCGAACTACTCTCTCAATACCGCCGACATCTGTCCGGTCGGCGCGCTGACCTCCAATGATTTCCGCTTCCAGATGCGTGTCTGGTTCCTCAAGGAAACGCCGAGCATCGACGTGAACTGCGGCACCGGCAGCAACATCACCATCTGGACCCGTGGAAACAAGGTCCACCGCATCACCCCGCGTCTGAACAACGACGTGAACTCCGCATGGATGCCGGATTCACATCGCTTGAATTTCCATCACATCGACAGCGACGCCCGCCTGACCGAACCGCTCGCCCGTGGTGCCGGGTCTTCCACCTTCGCCCAGACTTCCTGGTCCGCCGCCATCGCGGAAAGCGCCAGCCGCTTGAAATCCACACCTGTGGGCCAGACCGCCATCATCGCCTCCGGCCGCATGACCAACGAGGAACTCTTCCTCACCCGGGCTCTCGCCGCGGAACTCAACACCAGCCTTCTCGCCCTGATCCCCCGCTCCGGCGAGGCGGACGCCTTGCTCGTCGCTGCGGACCGCAACCCGAACACGGTCGGTGCGAAACTGATCCTCGGCACCGAAACCCCTTACTCCGGCCTCGCCTTCATCCGTGACGGAGTGCGCGACGGTTCCATCAAGTCATTGATCGTTCTCGGCGAGGACGTCGTCACCGACGCGGGATTCACCGCCGAGGACCTCGGGAAACTCGATTTCCTCCTGCAAACCAGCACCCTCGCCAATCCAACCGCCGAGAGCGCCCACATCGTCCTGCCTTCCGCAACCTTCGCGGAAAAACGCGGCTCCATGGTCAACCTCTCCGGCCGTCTCCAGCGCCTCAACCGCGCCGTCGAACCTCCCGCCCAGGCCCATGACGATTGGGAAATCCTCCGCGATCTCCTGCTTGCCCTTTCCGGCGGGAAAAACGAGGCCCACCTCATCGAGGATATCTTCAAGGCCATCGCGCAGAACGTGCCCGCATTCAACGGACTCACTCTTTCCAAGATCGGCCACCAAGGCACGCAAATCACCGAAACGGGTTACGAAATCCCACTCCTGAAGAACGAACGCGCCCGCAAGGCCGCCGGACTCATCAACGGTTGATCCTCCAATCTTTAATTTTCCCCGACCCAAATGCCGGACATTGTATTCCAACTCGCCATCATCATCACCAAGATCGTCGTCCTGACGTTCATGGTCGTGTTGCCTCTGGTTCCCGTTTCCGTTTATTTCGAACGGAGGTTTTCCGCGGTCATCCAGGACCGGGTGGGACCGAACCGGGTCGGCATTCCGTTCACGCTGCTGGGCTTCAAGAACGATTTCCACTTGTTCGGTCTGGTTCAGCCGATTGCCGACGGCTTGAAGCTTTTCCTGAAGGAAGATTTCACCCCCGAGCACGTCCGCAAGGCATTCTACTGGATGGCTCCGGCTCTGACGGTCGTTCCCGCGTTGATCACGGTCTGTGTGGTGCCGTTCGGCTCGCCGATCACCCTTTTCGGTCACACCGAGAAACTCGTCATCGCGGATCTCGATATCGGACCGTTGTTTGTTTTCTCCGTCGCCTCGCTTTCCGTTTATGGAATCACCCTCGCCGGCTGGGCATCGAACTCGAAGTTTCCCTTCATCGGCGGCGTGCGTTCGACGGCGCAGATGATTTCCTATGAAATCGCTCTCGGCCTTTCCATCATCCCGGTGCTGATGTTCTACGGAGACCTGAACCTCAGCAAGATCGTGCAATACCAGGCGGACAACGGCTGGTTGCTGCTGCCCTTCTGGAAAAACGGTCAGATCGGCCTGCCGGATCTCACCACCGCACTCTTCTGGTTCCCTGCCGCGATCGCCTTCCTCATTTTCACCATCTCGATCTTCGCGGAAACGAACCGCATGCCGTTCGACCTCCCCGAGTGCGAAACCGAACTCGTCGGTGGTTATCACACCGAATATTCCTCGATGAAGTTCGCGATGTTCTTCATGGGCGAATATGCCGCGATGGTCATCGGCTCCGCGCTCATCGTGACGCTTTTCCTCGGCGGCTGGTCGATCGGCTTCGGAATCGACGCCCATGTCGCGAAGCTGCACATCGGCGACATCTACTTCGGCGGACTGATCCACCTCGGTTGTTTCCTGACGAAACTGATCGGCTTCATCCTCTTCTTCATCCTCGTGCGCTGGACGGTGCCCCGGTTCCGCTATGACCAGCTGATGAAGCTCGGCTGGGTCGTGTTCTTCGAAGCCGCGCTCATCAACGTCTTCCTCGGCGCCCTCATCCTGGCGGCACCGGATCTCGCGGGAGTCATCATCGCCGTCGGCGCGGTGCTCCTTCTCGTCGTTACCGGAGCGGTGATCTGGGTCGCGAAAGTTTCCGAAGAACGCCCGAAAGTCCTGCGCGCCTAATCCCTTCATTTCCCAACATTTCCTCTCATGGCCGTCGTCAAACTCCAGCGCCCGAAGCTCAACTTCGGTGAGAAAATCTACTTCGGAGCCCTCATCAAGGGTTTCTTCCTCACCATGACCCACGCGGTGAAAACACTGCGGGGGAAATCCGCGGGTTCCAAGGAACTCGCTTCCTCCGGCCTCGGAGTGACCATGCAGTTCCCCGAGCAGCGCTGGGACTCGCACATGCCGGATTACTACCGCGGCGCGCCGACACTCGTCACCGACGAGCAGGGCCGCGAACGCTGTGTGTCCTGCCAGCTCTGCGAATTCATCTGCCCGCCGAAGGCGATCAAGATCAAGCCATCCGAAATCCCTTCCGACGATCCATGGGCGAAGGTCGAGAAGCGTCCCTTGGAATTCGACATCGACATGATCCGCTGCATCTACTGCGGCATGTGCGAGGAAGTCTGCCCCGAGCAGGCCATCTTCCTCCGCAAGGACTACCTCATCACCGGCCTCAAGCGCGCCGACATGGTGCACGACAAGACGAAACTCTACGAGATCGGCGGCACCCGCGTCGGCCTCGTGAACAAGTGGAACGAGCTGAAATGAGTTTGTTGCTCTCCAGCATCCGGCTTTTCAGGGAAGAAGCCCTTTCCGAAAAAACCGATGCTGACGGCTGCCCGCTCTCTTCCTCTCCGCTGAAAACTGAAAACTGAAATCTAGCAACTTCCCATGCCCAGCTACCTCTTCTGGCTCTTTTCCACCGTCATGCTCATCGGCGGCACGGCGGTCGTCGCGTTCCGCAATCCGGTGTCCAGCGCGCTCTCCGTGGTCACCTGTTTCGTCGGACTCGCCGGGCTGTTCATCGGACTCAGCGCGTTCTTCGTCGGAGTCATCCAGATCCTCGTCTATACCGGTGCTGTGATGGTGCTGTTCCTCTTCATCATCATGCTGCTGGACCTCAAGGATGAGGAAAAACCGGCGAAGCCCCTGCTCCCCATCGCTGCCGGCATCGCGCTGGTGGCGGCGTTCATGGTGCAGCTCGTCGGCATCCTGTTCCGCTCGCCGAACAAGATCGCCCCGTTGCTGGATGAGACAACCCTCGCCTCCGCGGCCAAGGGATTCGACAAGGGAAGCAAAATCGCGACCACGCTGCATGATGGCAAGCTTCCCGATGTCCATCTCATCGGCCACACGCTTTTCACCGAATACAATTTCCCGCTGCAGGTCCTCGGCGTGCTTCTCCTCGTCGCCACCGTCGGTGTCGTCGTCCTCTCCAAACGCCAGGCGGAATGAGCCCATCCCTGAAAACAGAACACTGAAACCTCTCGAACTTTTTTCATGGCTACCTTAAACGACTATCTTCTCGTCTCCGGCCTGCTCTTCGCCATCGGCCTCGCCGGCGTGGTGCTCCGCCGGAACATCATCATCGTCTTCATGTGTCTCGAGCTCATGCTCAGCGCGGCGAACCTGACGCTGGTCGCCTTCTCCCGTTTCAACACCACGGCGAACGGACTCCCCGACTACAACGGCCAGATGCTCGTCTTCTTCGTCATCACCGTGGCCGCTGCGGAAGTCGCCGTCGGCCTCGCCATCATCGTCGCCCTCTACCGCGCCCGCCAGACCATCCACACCGACGAACTCACCTCGCTGAAAGGCTGAGGAACACGAACATTGAACACCCGACATTGAAGGACGAGAAATCCGACGACCCGGCATCCGACAAAGTCTTCACCGCTCACTGATCCCATTTCACCCACCATGACCCTACCCTGGATCCTACTTTTCCTGCCACTCGTCGTTGCGGCGGCGAACCAACTGGCGCTGCGCAAAACAGGACTCGCACCGCTGGTCTCCACCGCCTCCGCCGTGGCGACATTCATCATCGCGCTGGTCCTGCTCAAGCAAACCGGCACCACGGCGTTTCCCTGGGCGACGATCGGGGACTTCTCGGTGGAGATCGGCATCAAGCTGGACAAGCTCTCGACCGGCATGATGATCGTCGTGACGGGCATCGGGATGCTGGTGCACATCTTCTCGCTGGCCTACATGAAGGAGGATGAGGCGAAGGCGCGCTACTTCACCGGGCTCTCGCTTTTCATGTTCTCGATGACGGGCATCGTGCTCGCGAACAACTTCATCATGACCTTCATCTTCTGGGAGCTGGTCGGACTCAGCTCCTACCTGCTCATCGGCCACTGGTACCAGAAGGACTCCGCCGCGGATGCCGCGAAAAAGGCCTTCCTCGCGAACCGTGTGGGTGACTTCGGTTTCATGATCGGCATCCTGATGCTGTGGGGCATCACCGGAGCACTTTCCTTCGATGCGATGGCCGAAGGGGTGAAGACCTTCCAAGGCGCCAATCCCGCAATTTTCGCAGGCGTGCTTTCGACCGCCCTGCTGTGTGTCTTCTGCGGCGCCGTCGGCAAATCCGCCCAGCTTCCGCTCCACGTCTGGCTGCCGGACGCCATGGAGGGTCCGACGCCCGTTTCCGCCCTGATCCACGCCGCGACCATGGTCGCCGCCGGGGTTTACATGCTGTTCCGCGTGCAGCTCTCGCTCGATCTCGACCACGAGGTGCTCGCCGGTCTTTTCTCCAGCCAGGTCATCGCCTGGGTCGGTGGCATCACCTCGCTGGCCGCCGCGCTGATGGCCACACAGCAGGACGACATCAAGAAGATCCTCGCCTATTCCACCCTCTCCCAGCTCGGCTACATGGTGATGGCCGTCGGCCTTGTCTCCGGTGAGGCGGGCATGTTCCACCTTTTCACCCACGCATGGTTCAAGGCCCTCCTCTTCCTTGGCTCCGGTGCGATCATCTACGCCTGCCACCACGAACAGGACATCTGGAAAATGGGTGGCCTGCTCAAGAAGATGCCGATCACCGGCATCACCTTCGCCATCGGCACCGCGGCCCTGATCGCCGTCCCCTTCGTCACCTCCGGATTCTACTCGAAGGAGGAAATCCTTGGCGCCGCCTACCACGGGAACAAGGCGCTCTTCGGCATCGCCGTGTTCGTGGCGTTCCTCACCACCTTCTACATGACGCGCGCCTACGTCGTGACATTCCTCGGCAAGCCGCGTGACGAACACGGAGCGGGCCACGCCCACGAAGTCGGCCCGCTGATGTTCGTCCCGCTCCTCATTCTCGCCGGCATGGCGATCGGCTCCGCCTTCCTCACAGCCCCCCTCAACGCCATCGACCCGCGCCACGGCGGCCACGAGCATGCGGAAGGCCACTACATCATCCTCGGAGCTTCCATCGCCTCCCTGGTCCTCGGCCTTGCCGCGGGTTTCGTCCTCTACAATGGCAAGGACAAGGATCCGGTCTCCATCCCGCTCTTCAAGAACCGCTTCTACATCGACGGCATCTACGACAACTTCATCGTCCGCTACTTCCAGGACGCGTTCGCCGCCATCATCGCGTTTTTCGACGAACTCCTCATCAACGGCCTGCTCGTAGGCGGCCTCAGCCGTGCGGCGGAGTCCACAGGCAACATCTTCCGCAAGGTCCAGTCCGGCAGCCTGCAGGGATATGCCTTCGCTTTCGGCCTCGGTGTCATCCTCGTCGTCTACTTCACCGCGTTCTGAAATCCCAAAATCTTAAGCATTAAATTCTAAACATAAGAATTTCACACCTCCCGCCATCAAGGATTCACGACACAACCGTTTAGAATTTAAGATTTCAAATTTCGTGCTTTAAAACATATGCTCGCCCTTCTCGTCTTCCTTCCCATCCTCGCATTCATAGCGATCCTTCTCGGAGCTCCCGCGCGGCTGACCGCCCTCGGTGCCTCGGTCGCCAATCTGGTGCTGGGTCTCGCCGCCGTCCTCACATGGAAAAACGAAGGACTGTGGTCATCCTCGCTGAATGTTTTGGAAAAGCCCGCGCTGCATCTCAGCTTCGGTTTCGTCGACGGGATGAGTGTCATCATGGTCCTCCTTTCCGTCATCGTGACGGTGGCGGCCGTGCTCTCCGGCAAGGCTCCGGAGCGTAAGGAAAAGCTCTACTTCGGCTCGTCCCTTCTCATCTCCGCCGGAGCCATCGGTGCTTTCGCCGCCAGGGACCTCTTCTTCTTCTTCGCCTTCCACGAGCTCGCGCTCATTCCGACCTTCCTGATGATCGGCATTCTGGGTCGTGGCGACCGTCGTACCGCCGCTTGGAAGATCACCATCTACCTCGGCCTCGGCTCCATGGTCCTGCTCGCGGGTCTGGTGTGGCTCGCCAATCTGACGGGCAGCTATGACATTCCGACGATGCTGGCGAACAAGGCGCTCGTTCCAGCCTCCGCGCAGACAGGTATCGCCGCCCTGCTTCTTGTCGGTTTCGGCACGCTCATCTCGCTTTTCCCCTTCCACTCGTGGGCGGCCCCGGCATACGCCAGCGCCCCCGCTCCCGTCGCCATGCTGCACGCCGGAGTCCTGAAAAAATTCGGTCTCTACGGCCTGCTCCGCCTTGCTGTCCCCCTAGCACCGGAAGGTCTGCAACACTGGCTGACTCCGCTTCTCGTCCTGCTGCTGGGCAATGTGCTCTGGGTCGGCTGGGTGACCATCTCCCAAAAACGCCTCGACCTCATGCTCGGCAATTCTTCCGTCATGCACATGGGCTACATCTTCCTCGCCATCGCCGCGTTGATCGCGTTTCCGGAAAATCCTCTCGCCCGCTCCGCCGCCATCGTCCTGATGTTCGCCCACGGCATCTCCATCGCCCTGCTCTTCGGCCTCGCCGACCGCATCGAGCGGAACACCGGCACGCTCGATCTGGAAGACCTCGGAGGTCTTGCAAAATCCGCCCCCGGCCTGGCCTTCCTCTTCGGCATCGCCGCCATGGCCTCCATCGGTCTTCCCGGCCTTGCGAATTTCTCCGGCGAGGTGCTCGTTTTCCTCTCCGCCTTCAAGGGCTACGATCCCGCCGCAGGACTCGGCCCGGTTCAGATCGCCTGCATCCTTTCCATCTGGGGCGTGGTCATATCCGCCGTTTACATGCTCCGCGCCTACCGGAACATTTTCCACGGACCGACGGTGAAAACCACCTCCTCCGCGACGGATATCAGCTGCCTTGACCGCGTTCCGGCACTGCTGCTCATCATAGCCCTTTTCGCCGTGGGCCTCTGCCCGAACCTGCTTCTCAACCTTTTGAAGTAAGCCCCATAGGAATTGTAAGACCTATCCATTTCCACTCCATGCCTGCGTTCATTCTCGAAATCCTCACCGTTTTCCTCGGCGTCTTCCTGCTGATGGCGGAAGCGTTCCTGCCCGGCAAAAACAAATCCTGGGTCGGCATCGCCGCGGTCTTCGGACTCACCTTCATCCTGGGCCTCACCTTCGTCGCCGTCGGTCCATCCGAGAAAATCGAGGCGGGCTGGGTGGACTACCCGCTGTGGAACTTCTACAACTTCGACAGCCTCGCGAAATTCTACAAGATCTTCGCCCTTCTCACCACCATCCTCGTGCTGCTCCTCGCGGTGGACTACCGGAAGATCCTCGCACGCTTCACCGAAGGACCCGAATCCGAAAACGGAACCGGAGAATACTACGCGCTTCCGATCTTCGCCTGTGCCGGGATGATGTGGCTCGCCTCCGCCCGTGACCTCGCGGGTGCCTTCGTCGCGCTGGAACTCGTCACCGTCACATTCTACATTCTGGTCGCCTACATGCGCCGGAACGTCGGTTCGCTGGAGGCTGGTGTGAAATACCTCATCCTCGGAGCACTCAGCACCGGATTCCTCGTTTACGGCATCGCATGGGTATACGGTTCGCTCGGCACCATGAGCCTGCCGGAAATCGCCACCCGCCTCGACACACCGCACACGACCTTCTCCGTGGCGTCGCTGCTCTTCGGCATCGCCCTCGTGCTCGTCGGCCTCGGTTTCAAGATCGGCGCCGTCCCCATGCAGGTCTGGATTCCGGACGTCTATCAAGGCGCTCCCACCCCGACCACCGCTTTCCTCTCCGTCGGATCGAAGGCGGCGGGCTTCATCCTCACCATCCGTTTCCTGGAGCCATTCCTGAACAGCGAGATCACCCGCGTCCCCGTGCTCGCCATCCTGCTCATCATGGCCTGCGCCACCCTGCTTTTCGGCAATCTCGCCGCCATCCCGCAGACGAACTTCAAGCGCCTGCTCGCCTATTCCTCGATCGCCCACGCGGGTTTCCTCATTCTCGCATTGGCCGCATGGGCGCCTGAAACGGCGAACTCGGAAGGTTCCATCAAGGTAGTCTCCTTCTACCTCGCCACCTACCTGTTGATGACCCTCGGCGTCTTCTTCGTACTTTCCCAAATCCGCATCCAGCGCGATGGCGAGGAGATCTCGAACTTCAACGGTCTTGGAAAAACCAATCCGCAGCTCGCGCTGATGCTGACCGTCCTGCTCGCGGCCCTCGCCGGGGTTCCTCTGACCGCAGGTTTCCTCGGAAAATTCATGGTTTTCTCCCTCGCGGTCGATGCCGGCCTCTGGTGGGGAGTGGGCGTTGCCTTCATCGCGGCAGCCGCCGGATTCTACTACTACTTCAGCGTCATCCGCGCCATCTGGTGGATGGCCGCGGAAGATGAAAAAGCCATCGTGCTTCCGAAAGCCACCAAGATCTGTGTCGCCACGCTGTCCCTCGCGGTGCTCGTGCTGGGTGTGTTCCCGCAGCCCATCTGGGCATTGCTCAGGTGAGGTGAATGTCCGGTCCAAAGCGAAAACGACCGGCTGCTTCCAGCTCGAATTGATGCGAACGGGATCCTTATCCCTCTGAAATCCGACCGGCGCACCGGTCGGTGGCGGTCAATAGGGAACGACAAACCGTGTGTGATATCAGGCCCGATGATCGATTGTTGTAAGTCGCGTTGTCCCGAGTGGGAAATCCAAACCACGAAAGTCACGAAAACACACGAGTGATCTTCGTCTTTGAGGCTCCGGACCATTCACCGATAAATGGATCGAAAGAGCGATGAGGCTCCCCTTTTGGCCTTTTCGTCTTTCACGTTTCTCCTTTCGGATTGATTGACAGGAAAAGATGACAGGCGGGATACCGGGGAAACCCTTCAATCGGACAAACCCGCTTGCGGCTTTGTCGGAACCAAACTACTTACAAGGTATCACCCGTCAGCCATGAAACCCACCACCCTAGCCAAGACCGCAGTTCCTGTCCTCCTCGCACTCGGCCTCGCAAGTTGTGGCCCGCCTCCCGTCATCGTCCGAACCGAACCGACCAGATTTCTGCAAAGCACGGGCACGGACATGACTCAGCGCATCCAGCGCCTGCCCTTCGAACATTCATGGCGTGATCCCAAGGTGGATATCACGAAATACAAGAACATCGTCGTCCGCCCGGTAACCACTTCTTATCTCAAGACCGAAAAATGGGAAGAGAGCAAAAGCACCGCCATCCCTAACAAACGGGGCTATACCCGCCAAACCCGGGATCTCGCCCGCTACTGGACCAAGTCGCTGAACAAGTCGTTCTCCTCGCCCGTTTGCATGTTCTATAAAACAAGCGACACCGGAGCGGCCAACACCCTCATCCTGGAAGTGGCTCTTACCGAAGTTCGTTTCGGCCAACCGGTTCCCGAAGCTGTCACCACCGCACCGCTGCCCACCGGAATCGTCAGCGCGGTCGCCACCGGCCTCCCTGTCTGCGCCTTCGAGGCACGCGTCCGGGACGCGTCCACCGGCAGGCTCGTCTCCACCGCCGCCGACCGCCGCGGACCGGACATCGCTGTCATGGACGACGGAAAAGGAGGCCTCGCAAAACCGAACCAGAAAATCTGCGACGAGTGGTCGGACCAGCTCATGAAGTCGTCCAATCTGGAGCTTTTTCCGAAGGTGAGGAGGAAGTGGTTCAGCTGGTTTTGATGACGTTTGCTGACTGCCGGCCCGTCGATGTTTGAATTTCAAAATGATAGAGACTCGTATATTCCTTGCCAAAAATGACACCCGCGGAAATCACAGCGGAATTTTACGAGTCACTTCGCCGTCCGAATGGCAGGCAATCGATAAGGCATTTCTACGCGAAAATCCGTAATTTGGATAAGTCTGATCTCTCGGAAGGGCTTCTCGCAGTCTTTCAAGAAAGATCCTTCACCGATCATGAGGTAGGTTGCGCGATCCTATGGTGCCTGGATGTTCCCTTCAGCAGGGATCTTGCACCCTACCTCCCCGGCCTTATCGCCAATTGGGATGTCAGTGTTGAAGAAATGCCACTTTATCTTATGAATGCCCTCGGCAAGGAAACGCTGAATGCCACCATCGAAAAGTTGCTCGAATCCATTTCCGAAGACTCTGAAGAGAAGGTAAAACTCAAAACCATGCAGTGGTGGATGAGCATGGACGAAAGCTCCCTCAGGGAACACCGAGCCTCCTGGCTGGCGAAACTTACTGGAATTGATAGGACAGAATTCCTCACCACCCAGAGCCAACTTTGAACACGTAAAACCAACTTCCCAGTTCATGCCAGCACCAACGCTCTCTCGCCACTTGGCCTTCCTTCTGGCCACGTGCATCGTCACATCCTGCGGCACCATCGCCCCGCCTTCGGAAGAGAAGTCCACGACCGAACTCCAGGGCGAAGGTCTCCAAACGGCGGATCACCTGATGAGGCGCGCCCGCCGTTTCGAGAGTGATGAAAACATCTCCGCCGTCTACCGGATGCGCGCCGCCGAGATCGCCTGGGCGGAACTCGACACCGATGGAGGAAGCGTCCGGGATGTGAAATCCCTGGGTCCTGATCAGAAGCACGCCCTCCGGATCATCACCGCCGCCACCGAAGGGGTGGCGGTGAATTTCATCGGAGAGAAATACAAGCCTGAGAAAACTTATTCACACGCGGGCTTCACCTACCGCATCAATGCCGGGATCGCCCAAAAGCCCGGCCTTTACCCTCTCGCCGGACTTGAATCCGCCAAACCCGCGCGTGAGGTGAGACACCGGCTCTGTACGAACTGGCACACCGAGGAGGGTGTCGGCGCTCCTTGTGCTCCCAAGTGGAAACGTCCGACAGACGCGAAAATGCAGCGGTTCGTCACCAGCCGTGGCTATCTCGAACCAATCACCGCGGTCCTTACCTTCGACGGGGTGAAAAACTCCAAAGGTCCCCGCCACGCCTCCATCACCGGCTACGACCCGACCTATCTCTCGAAGGTTCATCTAGGGAAAACCGAATATCCGCTCGCAGCGGATTTCACCGCTCCCATCGTCGAGCAGACCCACGACATCAATGAAATCACCATCGCCCTCAGCGGCCTGCTCCATCCCGGTGTGCTGGATTCCAAGCTCATCCTGTTGGAACCCTATGACCCCGAGCGCATTCCCATCCTCCTCGTTCATGGCCTGAACTCCCATCCGAGGATGTGGAAGGATGTCATCAACGATCTCCGTGCGGATCCCAAGCTCCGCGGACGCTACCAGTTCATGCTGTTCTATTACCCCACCGGGTGGCCCATCAGCTACTCGTCCATGCGGCTGCGTGAGGAACTCGACGCACTCGGTCAACTGGTCGGGAACCAGAAAAAGATGGTGCTCGTCGGCCACAGCATGGGCGGCCTGCTTTCCCGCATGCAGGTGATCAATCCCGGCAGGAAAATCTGGAACGCCCAGTTCGGCGAGGACGCCGACAAGCTTTACGCGAAACTTCCCGCCGACAACCTGGTCAAACGCACCCTTACATTCTCCGCCGACCCGGACATCGGCCGGGAAGTCTATATCTGCACCCCGCACCGTGGCAGCGGACTTGCGGACAAATCGTTCACCACCTATTTCGTCAGATTGCTTAAACTCCCCTCGACCATCACCAGCGCGTTCATCGATTTGCCCGGCAACCTCATCGAACATGGCCGGCTCACCAGTGTTGCCGGCCTGTCCCCCAGCAATCCGCTCTTCAAGGCCCTCGATGAAATCCCGATCCAGGTCCCCCACCATTCCATCATCGGCGACCGTGGCCGGGGGGATACGCCAGACAGCAGCGACGGTGTGGTCCGCTACAGCAGCTCCCACCTGGCCAGCGCCGAGTCGGAGCTGATCGTCCCTGCCGGCCATGGAGCCTTCAAGGATCCGCAGGCCATCAAGGAACTCCGCCGCATCCTGCTGTTGAACGCGGGCATCAAGGACTGAGAATACGGATTTCCGGGCGCGGGAACATGGAAATCAACCTGCTCCGCAAGCGGTCGGCTTCCCGGCAAACTCCGCCGGATGCCCGCTACCGCAGGTGGAGTGAACGCAGCTCGAATCGCCGCTTGAGTTTTCCCGACATGACAGACAGCCTATGGGCGCAGCCATGAAATACCACGCTCCGTTTGTCGCCATTTCCCTCGTCGCCAGCCTGTCCGCGGCCGAAGTACCCAAGATTTTCGCCGGCCTCTTCGAACAGGAAGTCCCCGTGAAGGCCCAGATCGGCGTGGTCATGCCACCCAAGGAGATCGACAGCTACATCGCCAAAGTCGAAAAAGCCGCCCGCAGCGATCCCAAGTGGTTCCGGGAGTTTTCCGCCAGCGCCAGACCCGGTGCCCCGCTCCCCTACGACGAACGCCTCGGCCTGACGAAAGCCGAGTATGACGAATACATGGTGCTCTGGAACAAGCGCGAATTCAAACCGATGGAGGAGATCATCATGGTGCTCCGTCCGAGCGCGGGCGACACCTGGACGCTCACCTCCACCGGTGGAGCCAGCGCGTTTTCAACCCTCCGCTATTCCGCCGCGAACGACAGTTTCCGTTCGCCGAACGGCGAGCTGAAGCGCATCGATGACATCAAGGCGGAATCCACCAGTATCTTGGGCGAGTGGTCCGGTTTTGAATGGAAATTCGAGGAAGATACCGGCCTTGGAAAGATCAAGGAGAACTTCGCGATCGGACGTTTCGCGGACAAGAAATACGGAATCATCGTTTACCGGGCCCAGGAACTTTCCACCGAGAATACGCGTCTGTTGGACAAAAGCCTGGTCGTCCGCTTCGCCCTTGGCAAAGCCGGCCAGGCGAAAGCACCGGCTCCGGCACCTGAGACGAAACCCGCCGCCCCCAAGAAAAAATAACCCATGGACGCCCCGGCTCCCACCGGCGGCAGACGCACGGGCCCACGCCGCTGGGGCTGGATCATCCTGCTGCTGATCCTGCCTGCGGTGGCACTCCTGCTGATGAACCTGGCGCTGGCCAGTCCATGGAGCTGCCGCTGGCTCGCCTCTCATATCCAGCGGCGCTGCGGTGGATTGGATGTCCGGGTCGAGGGAGTGACGGTCACTCCGTGGAGCGGCGTTTCCATTCATCGGTTGAGAATCCTCCAGCCCGCTCCATTGCGTTCCGTCGTCAAGGAGCACCTGCTGGAAGTCCGGATGTTGCAGGTTGCTCCTATCTGGTCCGCCTGGCTGCGGGGGCGATTGGAAACAAGAAGCATCGCATTCGACGCACCACGGTTGGTCCTGCCTGTCGAGCTCATTTCCCACCTTGCGAAATCCGGTCCACCTCCGCCACCCGTTCCCGTTACCCAGCCTCCGGCAATGGCGGCCAGCCCACCAGCGCCGACACCTCCCGTCGCCGCTCCCCCGACCATCCCGACACCTGCCAGCAACCCGGAGGGAACGAGACCCGAAGTTCCTGTTCCAAAACCACTTCCTGTCCCAACCAGTTGGCTGCATGTGCGAAACGCCTCCTTCGCCCTGGTCCGCGCCGGCTCCGATGATGCTCTGATTGAGTTTGCCGCAACCACCGGTTCCATTCCCATCGCCGGAGATCCGGCCGGATCGGTTCTGAAAATCGGATCCATCTCCGCGCAGGGAAAACCTTTCGCGATGGACGCCACGGCAGCTCTTGCTTGGACAAGTCCTTTGCTCTCGCTCAAACCCGCTGATATGGAAGTCAGCGGATACAAATTCCAACTTGGTGCCCAACTCGCCCTTTTCAGCGGACTGCCGCTCCAGATCGAGGCAGTCCTCCCACCGCAAGCATTGAAGCCTGTCGATCTTCCCTTCGACGGACAAGTCACGGCGGAAGGCGTGAGCGCGAACGCCCGTTTTCGCGGACTTCTGTCGGCTCCTTCCACATGGCAGGGGGATCTTGTCGCCCAATCCCTCTACCCGACGGTGCGGGCGGCCGGGCAGGAGGCGAAGTTCGACCGTGCCAGCCTCGTCACCGTACTCCGTGGGAATGTTCTTTCCTGCATGGACGCCCGGCTCACGAGCGATAATCTCTCCGTGTTGGGAAACGCCACCCTCCTCGCGGATGGACGGCTCGCCGGAGTGGCCCGGCTCGTCGCCACTCCCGAGACCGCCACAATGATCGTGAACAAGGTGTTTCCCAATCATCCCGGCCCGCCCGCGCTCACCCCGCTTTCCACACCACAGCGGTCCGCGTTTGATCTGGAAGCCTTTGGAAACATCAGCCAGATTTTCCTGCGCCTCGGTCAACAAGGTCCGATTGTAAATCTCCATCCGTAACATTTCACCCTCATGAGAATCATCGCCGGAAAAGCCGGACGCATCGCCATCAAGGTTCCCTCGGCCGTCGCACGGCCCACCACGGACTTCGTGCGACAGGCGGTATTCTCCATCCTCGGCGAGCGTGTGGACGGCGCGAAAATTCTGGATCTTTTCGCCGGCTCGGGGGCGCTCGGGCTCGAAGCCCTCAGCCGTGGTGCGGCGACCTGTACCTTCATCGACGACCATCGCCAGGCCATCAGCGTGGTTCAGGAGAATCTGGCAAAAGCCCGCCTCGATGGCGGCCAGGCGGTGAAATCGGAAGTCGCCCTTTTCCTCAAGCGCGACGCCGCGAGCTACGACATCATCTTCGCGGACCCGCCTTATTGGAAATATCACGGCGACAAGGACCACGTCACCGATCTCCTGAACAGTGGCCTGATCCCTGCCCGTCTGGCAGAAGGCGGGTGGTTCATCGTGGAAATTTCCTCCCGTCAGAAGTCACCCGAATCCACGGATTTCACACTCGTCAGCCGCAGGGAATACGGCAGCAGCGCGATTTTGATTTACGAGAAGGCCTAGAAAGCCGGGTTGCGGCTTTCACCGCCCCATCCAACCGCCGTCGACGACTAGGATCTCCCCGTGCACGTAGCGCGAGGCTTCGCTGGCGAGGAAAATGACAGGTCCCTTGAAATCCTCGGGATCACCCCAGCGGCCCGCAGGGATTCGAGAGAGGATCTGGGTGCTGCGGACCGGATCGTCCCGCAGGGCTTCGGTGTTGTCAGTGGAAATATAACCCGGTGCGATGGCGTTCACATTCACGCCTTTTCCCGCCCATTCGTTTGACAACGCCTTGGTGAGCTGGCCGATGCCGCCCTTCGAAGCCGCGTAGCCCGGAACCGTGACGCCGCCTTGAAAAGTGAGGAGCGAAGCGGTGAAAATGATTTTCCCGCTGCCACGCTCGATCATTTTCGCGCCGATGTCGCGGCTCAGGAGGAACTGCGCGTTGAGGTTCACATCAATGACCTCGAACCACATGTCATCCGGGTGCTCGGCGGCGGGCGCTCGCTTGATGGTGCCCGCATTGTTCACCAGAATGTCCGGCGTTCCGTGCTCCGCCACGACTTGTGCGGCGAATGCCTTCACCGCTTCCCTGTCGGAAAAATCACACTGGTAGGCGGTGAATTTCCGGCCAAGCGCGGTGACCGCTTTTTCAACGGCGCTGCCCGAGGGTTCCAGACTGGCGCTGACGCCGATGATGTCCGCGCCCGCTTCGGCCAGGCCCTGTGCCATCGCGAAGCCGATGCCCCGCTTGCAGCCGGTGACGATGGCGGTTTTTCCAGTGAGATCGAAGTAGTTCATGAAGAAGTTGGATGGTGGGGTGTTGAGGGAAGAAACACGAATCGACGGGCTCGTCCTCTTCTCTTAAGTCTTATGTTTTGCCGTCCGGAGTCTCACCGCAGGTCCGCGATCTCCACACGATCCATGTCGGTGAAAGCCTGGTTCTCCCCACCCATCGCCCAGCAGAAACGGTAGCTCGCTGTCCCGCAACCGGTATGAACGGACCACGGCGGCGAGAGCACCACCTGGCGGTCCGCCACCCACAGAGGGCGCGTTTCCTGCGGCTGGCCCATCATGTGCAGCACGCGGTGGGCGGCCGGCACGTCAAAATAGCAATACACCTCGCTGCGGCGGTCATGGGTGTGGCATGGCATGGTGTTCCAGATGCTGCCCGGCTTGAACTCCGTGAAGCCCAGCACCAGTTGGCAGCTCTTGATGCCGTTCTCGTGGATATACTGGAAAATGGTGCGCTCGTTGCACTCGTCCTTGCTTCCGAGCTCCACGCGGTTGGCGTCCGCCCGGGTGGCTTTGGTGGTGGGATATCCGGCGTGCGCGGGATAGCTGACGAGGTAGAAAACCGCGGGATCGCCCGCATCCGTGCTGCTGAAGGAGATCTCCTTGCTGCCACGTCCGATATAGAGGCAGTCGTGTTTGTCGATCTCGTAAACCGTGCCGTCGACATCGACGCTGCCTGCGGCACCGAGGTTCAGCAGACCGACTTCCCGGCGCTGGCAGAAGAAGTCCGCCTTGAGCGCGTCGTCATTTCCGAGGACCAGAGTGCCTTCCGTCGGGATGACGCTGCCGACGATGGCACGGTCGAGGTCGGTATAGATGAGATTCACCTCGCCCGTGAAGAAGAGTTCGTCGAGCAGAAAGGCCGCGCGCAGTTCCTGCGTATCAAGGACCGCTGTTTCGCGGGGAGATGGCATCAGTCGTGTTTCCATAAATTGTTTGAAGTGGTTTTAAAGATTCTTTCGCCGGATGAATATCCCCTTTTAGGAGCACTCGATTTTTCTTTGCTCAAGCGGGCCTCCATCCTTCATTGGACCCGGCTGGTGGCAAACGGAATCTCAGTTACCACGTTTACTTCAACCCAAAAACCAAATGCAACTTTCAATCAAACCGCCCCGCCGTTCGCTTTTCGGTAAAATCCTGCTGCTCACCTTCGTGGTGATCTCGCCCCTGCGCGCGGCGGATCCGAAGGTGGCCGAGATTCTCACCGACATGAAGCGCGTGGCGGACTGGCAGATCGCGAACCCTTCCAAGCACAAGATCCACGACTGGACGCAGGCTCCGTTTTTCATGGGTCTTGCCAGCCTCCACCAGGTTTCCGGTGATGAAAAATATCTCACCGCTCTCGACGGCTTCGGCAAACTGCTGTCCTACGGCCCCGGCCCGCGCGTCACGCATGCGGACGACCATGCGGTGCTGCAGGCATGGCTGGAGGAATACCGCCTCGACAAGGATCCCGCGAAGCTGAACCCGACTGTCGCCCATTTCGACAGGCTGCAGACCGCCCTGGCGAACGAAGGCCCGAAGTCGATTTCCGGCGGCACCTTCACCTGGTGCTGGTGCGACGCCCTCTTCATGTCCCCCGCCATCTGGGTGCAACTCTCCGAACTTACCAAGGATTCCAAATACCTCGCTTGGGCGGACAAGGAATGGTGGACCACGACAGACGTGCTCTACGATGCCACACACCACCTCTATTACCGCGACAACCGCTTTTTCACCAAGCGCACTCCGACCGGCAAGAAAGTCTTCTGGTCGCGTGGAAACGGCTGGGTCGTCGGCGGTCTGATCCACGTGCTGGACCATCTCCCGGCGGATCATCCGTCTCGGACGAAGTATCTCGGCCTCTACCACGACATGATGTATGCGCTGGTCAAGCTTCAGAACGAGGACGGTCTGTGGCGCACCAGCCTGCTGGACCCACAGGACCCGAAAGGTGAATCCTCCGGTTCGTCATTTTTCACCTACTCCATGGCCTGGGGGATCAACCGGGGCCTGCTTCCCGCCGAAACCTTCCGTCCCGTGGTGATGAAAGGTTATCAGGCGCTGGCGAAGAACATCCAGCCCACCGGCATGTTGGGATATGTCCAGAAAATCGGTGAGGCGCCGGACAAGCAGGATACGACCGCGGAGTCCACGGAAGTCTATGGCTCGGGCGCGTTCCTGTTGGCCGGGTCCGAAGTGGTCCGCCTGCTTGATCCTGCGAAACGCCGGACGGACCTCGCCACCTTTGACGGCGTGAAGCTGCCCGAGCGCTTCCTGCCGGCCACGCCGCGCACGTTCGCCAGATTCATCCCCGAACGTTCGGATGATTTTGCCTGGGAGAACGACCTCGTCGCCTTCCGCACCTACGGACCCGCGCTTCGTTCCGGACCGGAGAACAGCGGCATCGACTGCTGGTTCAAGCGCGTCCCCTACCCCGTCATCGACAAGTGGTACCTGCAGGACCGCCTGAAGCTGGAGTATGGAAAAATCAACAAGCCCTATCATGACGACCAGGGCGACGGCTATGACGTTTACAAGGTGAGCGACACCCGTGGCTGCGGCGGCATCTCGGTGTGGGCGGATGACAAATTGTATAACTCAGAAACCTATGTCGCCCAGCGCGTCATCGAGAACACTCCGGAGCGCGTCGTTTTCGAACTGGATTACGCAAGCGACTTCAAGGGCAAGGTCCTCCGCGAGACCAAGCGCATCACCCTCATCATGGGAGTCCGCATGTTCCAAAGCGATTCACGCTTCACCCTCGACGGCAAGCCAGCCGCGAACCTCGATGTCGCCATCGGCCTCATGCCGCAGGTCAAGGGCGGCGCACCGGTCTTCACTCCGAAATCCGGCACGATGCACGTCTGGGAAACACTTGATGGCAACGACCTCGGCACCGGTGTGGCCATTGATCCGGCCCGGGTGGTGAAGATGACCACCCACACCGACGCCGCCGGACAAACCCAGGCCCTCTGCCTTGCGAAGACCGATGAATCCGGCGCCATCCGCTGGTTCTCCGGTTTCGGATGGTCGGGACAGGGAGACATTACCACGGAGAAGAAGTGGACGGACTATCTGGAATCCTTTTCCACGAAATATGTGAAAGCTCCATATGAGGGTTACGGCAAGAGCGAACCCATCAAGGTCCACGCGCTTGACGTCCCCGCCGCAGCGGAAGCCAAGTGAAGCGGCTCAAATGAATCAGCGGCCGGCGACTTGTGACTCCGCAGGAACATATTTCCGGGCGGGAAAGTCGTTGGCCGGATTCGTTACTTCTTCACTTCCTGATTTACGAGCTGATTAGGTTCGGCCAGGGCCCAATGAGCTTGTGTGCCGCTACGTGTGCGGATGACCTCCGGCAGCGGGCGTTTGGAATAGTCTGATTCCAGCTCCCGCAATCGGGGGAAATCCATGATGATGCGATTGCGTATTTCATTGAAGGACAGCCCTCCATGATGCAGCGGTCCATAGTATGGGCCGAGCTCCTCCCAATTGCCGGGCATCCGGTTCCGCTCATTCCGGAACGCGATCACCATTTCCGCGGAAGCCCATTGGGCATAGGAGTCGGGAATCGTCTTTGTGACCAATTGATGAATGTTGTAGGCAAGGACACCCCCGCCGACGATCCCGGCCAGTAATAAGATGACGGCGATATTCTTCCACTTTTTCATATTTCGAGATCCGGTTTCTTCACAGAAAAATCATCACCCGGGCTTGGCGGTGACCACGCCGAGCATTTTTCCTATGAGGAATCTTGAAATCACAATCACCCCTGTCACATAACAGATCATGATGAGGTAATGGGAGATCTGAAATCGGGGAAAATCAGCAATGAGGCCAAACTCCCGAAGAAAAGAACGGCGCAAACAAACCTGATCCAGAATTCCTCCCGGTCTCTTGGTGGCTCACTCATCTTCATGAATGCCCGCTGTCATCGCCCCCGACCTCATCGAAATCCGTCTCCCGCACACGTTTGCGATCACGCTGGATTTCCACATTCTTGCGGAGCATCTCGCGGAGTTCGACTCCTCCATGAACCGCTGGAATGGTCAGATGAGGGGTCGACCGATCGGAAGTTTCCAAGACGATGGAAGCTAGGCCGGTCAGGCGCATCCACCACGGGCGGATCATCAGTGAGTCCTTGACGCGATAGAGCTCTATCTCGTCGATGGTCTGGTTGATGATTCCGCTGGTGATGCGGAGCCGTTCGGTGGTGACCTCGAATACCTGCGAACGTACCAGCAGATAGCGCCAGAGAACGTATGCGGCGGGGAGAACAAGCGCGATCAGGACGATGGGCAGGAACGGTCCGCTCAACAACGCCCCGATGATGATGCAGGCCGCGACAAACAAGGCACCTGCGAATGGCCAGAGGTTGAGCCACTGCGAGGGGCTCCCTTTCCAAAACGATTTTTCTTCATTCATCGTCCGCATGATGATGGAGGCGGCGGTCGGACGGCAAGTGGAGAATCCCGCCGGGATTCCAAGGGGCTTGCCGAAATGGAATCATTTCGCAGGGATTTTCCAGTCCTTCGTCAGGGACACCTTCGCCGTCCCTTGGGAACGGATGACCGGACTGCCATTTCCACCCGTCCGGCAGTCCTGAACCGTGTCCGTTTCCTCCTTGAGAATGACCGGATGGAGGAGTGAAAGCCAGATCCTTCCAGAACCGACCGAGACCTCCTCATCCGTGAAATTTCCTTCAAAATCAGGAACCCTCTGCCGCTTGTGGCTGCCGTGGACCGTGAAGACCCCACAAGGGTGTCCGTGCACCGCACCGATGGAATCCAACCGGATCGTATATTTCCCCTCCGGGTTTCCCGTTACCAGCATGGGCAGCAAATCCTTCGGAACCTCGATTTCGGTGCCGATCTGGATGCGCTTTTTCCCCAGCCACAGCTTGCGGGGCGCCAGCGAATTTTCCTCCAACAACAGGTCGAACACGGGAGACAGTTGCTTGGACAAGGTCGCTCCACGGAATCCCCCGCTGCCGTCCGCGGTCCATTTGGAACCGTCTCTCTGGTAAGTCAGCGGAGCGCCCGGCGCCACGAGTTGTCGAACTGCGGGCTTTTTCGTTTTATCCTTCTTCTGCTCCTCGGGCACGGGTTCGGTAAAGGAGGATTCCAGAAGCGTGTAGCGGACCTGATCCCCCGCCCTTTCGAGATGCGTGACGGTCGTCTGCCTTCCTTTGAGCGACGTCGTGGTATTCCCGAGAATCGACGTCTCGAAGACACGTGAAACCACCTCATGCGTGCGGGTGACCTTTACATCCAGACGGGTCGGAAACGGCAGATCCTTGCGAAAGACGACACCTTCGGCTGTCCGATCGACGAGCTTCTCCAGCGACGGATCCACCTTGCCGGAATCATCCGCGGTATTTTTGTCACCCCCGCTTCCGACCGCCGACCGGGCCCTGCCCGCCAGGCTCCTCGCCTTGTCGCACGAGGGGATCGAGAGTGCCAGCAGGGCGATGGGAATGGTGTGGAATTTCATAAGTCAGATGTGGCCGCAGCAATCGAGGTGCTGGTTCATCTCGATGGCCGGCATTTCCTCCGTGGATGTTCCCACGACAATGGCCGGCACTCCGGCAACCGTCTTGTGCGGCGCGACGTCGTGCAGGACCACGCTGCCCGCGCCGACCTTGGCTCCGGTGCCGATCTCCACCCGTCCGAGAATCTTCGCTCCGGCACCCAGCAGCACTCCGGAACGGATGATCGGGTGACGGTTGCCCGTTTCCTTGCCGGTGCCACCGAGCGTAACCTCGTGCAAGATGGAAACGTCGTCCTCGATGATCGCGGTTTCTCCGACCACGAATGAGGTCGCGTGATCCAACAAGATTCCGCAGCCGATCCGCGCCGCAGGATGAATGTCCACCGAAAAGGCCTCGCTGGCGACACTTTGAAAATAAAGCGCCAGCCAGCGGCGCTCGTCCACCCACAGTTGGTGGGCGACGCGGTAGGTTGTCAGGGCGAGAAATCCCTTGAAGAAAAGCAGCGGCTCCAATGGAGAGAAGCACGCGGGATCACGCTCGAACATCGCCAGCAGATCGCGCGACGCGGCGTGAACGATCTGTGGATACGCCTCGAAAACGCCGGTGAGAAGCGGTTCCATGCTCACGCGGGGCATGTCCTCACGCGCCAGACGGCGCGCCAGACGGGCGCCGAGCGCCGCAGCCAGGGTCTCCCGCGAGAGGATCACGTCATGCACGAGGTGCTTGAGGGTGGGCTCATCCTTGGCCACACGATCCGCTTCTTCGCGGAGGGTTTGCCAGACGTTGCGGAGGTCCGCCACTTTTCCAGCGCAAAGCTTGGTTTTATTCTTGCTCGCCGGGAGAGTTTCGGTCTGTTGGGATTCGCTCATGAAGATTTCACAAAAATTGGAATACGCCTGCCGAGCGATGGCTCAACTGGCGAAATACCATGACGGGCGAACTCTTACACGGCTCGAAGACTTAGCGCAACGCGAAGCAGTGTCAGGAAACTTTCTCGTGCAAATTCTCAACGACCTGCGCCGCGCGGGTCTGGTGGAAAGCCGCAGGGGCAAGGCCGGTGGCTACCTGCTGGGCCGCCCCGCCAACCAGATCACGCTGCGCCAGGTGGTGGATGCAGTGGATCCCGCCCTGCTGCAATGCTCCGTCACGCCGGAGGGCGATTCCGGCCAGTCCGTGCGGCGGGCTTGGGAACAGGTGTCCTCTGGCTTCCAACAGTCTTTGGATGGAATCACCCTGGACAGCATGGCCAGCAAACAGAGCGATCCGATGTTCTACATCTGAAAAAGTTGCAGAGGTGCCTAACAGTTGTAATTTGTCAAGAAAGGTAAAATATTTCGCTGGATGCGAATGAAGATTTCAGTTAAATGACTGTCGTCTTTTCCAACCCCTTTCACCCCATGGCTGCACCTGTCGAACACACCCACCACATCAAGATCCGCTCGACGCAGATGGAAATTCCCTCCGGAAGCGGCAATCGCGAGGAAGATTTTGATCACAAACTGAAGGCTGCCGAGGAAGAGCTCGGTCGCATCCAGCTCCAGCGTGAGGAACTCGCCCGGAAAAAAAGCGAGCTTGAGGAACTCACCGGCCGCAAGCGCGCGTTCCTCACCCAGCAGGTGGAACTCAGCGAAAAACTGACGAATTCGCTCACGCTCATCGACCGCGAGTTGTTCGACATCCGCCAGGAAGCGGAAGATCTCGAGCAGTGCCGTGTCTGCTTCGCGGCGCATCTGGACAAGATCCAGAAAATCAATCCGGAAAACTGGTCCCGCGAGCAGGTGGCGGAGAAGCTTGAAAAGGCTTCGATGGCCATCGACATCGCGGCCGACGAATACGACCAGGCCGCGGCCCATTTCCAGAATGGTCGCAGCGGTGCCATTTTCGGCCGTCCTTCGAAACGGAGCCGGACAACCGCCACACGCAGCGCCGCCAGTTCGGAATTCATGGTGAACCTCCGGAATGGATTCGCCTTCAATCTGCCGATCTTCGCACTCGGTGGATTCGCCCTTTTCATCTATCTCATCAAGTAGTCACCTTCCCGTGCCATGCCCCGCAGCCCACTACTCAAGGAAGATCTGGAACTGAGCGAACTGCGCGAGACGGAACAACAATTGCTTCTCCGTCAGAAGGAGTTCGCGGAAATCCCGAAACGCCTCGCGAAGGAACTCAAGGAGCGGGAGTCCACCATGCCGCCGCTCGCGGAGATCGAGGAGCGCCGCCGCCGGATCGAGCATGACCAGATCGTCTCGCGTGGCGAGGTGGCGAACATCCTGCGTGACCAGAGCCGCAGCTTCGTGCTGCTCGTCCTGCTCGTCACCGCCACCGGATCACTGATCTGGTGGGGGGTGAAACTGATGCAGGGGTGAGACAATAAATAAAAAGGGGGATAAAAGAGCGCGGGCCGGGTCAGCCTGCCAGCGCCTTCGCTTCCAACTTCTTTGCCAGGTCCTTCCACTGGCTGCGGCTGACGATGTAGCCGACGCAGCCGTCCTTGCCGCAGCGGCAGGGATGGTCTTCGTAGCATTCCACATCGAACCCATAGTCAAAGGTAAGCTCCTCGCCGGCATCGATGTCCCTCAGGGCGTGGATGAATATCTTCCTACCTTCGATCCATGCCTCGCAGTTCGGGGCACAGGAATGATTGATGAGGCGCGCGGTGTTCCAAGGGACATTTCCATCAATGTCATAGTTCTTGGAAAGAGTGAAGATGTAGACGGCGGCATCACCCGTGGTGACGGATTTTTCCTGTTGGGAAATGCCGCGTTTCTCGCTGGTCGTCTTGTCGATCAGCTCACCGACGTATTCGATGATCTTCGTCTCCTTGGGAATGAAGGTGGTGGCGTAGACGCCCCGTCCGTGGATCTCGGAACCGCGGACCTCACAGTGTTCGCTCTGTCCCCGTTTCCATAATTCCAAGAGCTTGCGATGGAGTGTGTTTTGTTCCGCGACGCTGTTTTTCCCGGTCTTCTTCGCTGCCATATCGGTGATTCTAGCGGGCCTCGCGCTTTTCCAAAGGAGGAAATTGCAGATCCTGCGGCAGGTTGACGTAAAGGCTGCGGAGATCGTTCACCGTAAGGCCCGCACCATCGATGAAGGTCCAGTCGTTTTTCCCCTTGTCCGTGACAGCCACCTGGAAACCGATACTCTCGATCACGATGGGCTTGGCCTCGCCCGGACGGATGATGCGGAACTTCGTGACGGTCGGGATCATGACCAGCCATTTGCTGAACACCAGGGTTTCAACCTGCCCGCCATCCACCGTCTCCACCTTCTTTCCGGGGCCGACTTCGTAGGAGCGCGGCTGGCCCTGGGGTTTGAAGGAAATCATGCTGATGCCCTGTTGGACCATTTGTTTCGCCACGCCATCCAACTGTTGCTCGAGCTTGTCCATTCCTCCCATCCGGTCGGCGGTGCGCTTCTTCCACTGGGGATTCATGCGCTCCACCGCCACCTGATAGCGGCCCAGGACCACTTCGTCACCGAGGCTGGCGACCGCCGTGACGGCGGAGGCCACCACGTCCGCCGGAGCAGCCGACGACGAAGAGGCGGCTTGTGGGGCATTTTCAGCGGGAACTTTCGGCAAGGGAGCGAGCGGCGGCGGTCCGTCTTGGGCACAGATGCTGCCAGCAGCAAGAATGGAGGTTAAAATCTTCAATTTCACGCTGCTAGGGATGCCCCCTCCGACAGCGTCCGTCAAGCACGGCGAACTGTTGCTTGAAGTGCTGCGTGGGTGGGTTGGAAACCACGGTCCACACTACGAAAATTCGTAAAAATCGACGAATCGTGAACTATTCCCGATTCCATCACTTTATTTTTCCTCATTCCGGGCCGAAAACGTCTCCAACCGCAGCCGCAGGAGGAACCAAAATCGCCGGTTTGAGACAGATACTGAGCATCCGCCCGAATTCCGCTTGGATTTCCCGGAAGCTTTGCGTAAAGCTGGCCGCCCCATGGCGAAACAGGCACTCGGAAAAGGACTCGGAGCACTCATCAAAAAAAGTGCATCCCCAGCGGCGACAGAAGCCGTAATCGCGCCAGATGATTTCAAACGCGTGCGTGACGTCACGCTCGACCTCATCGTCCCGAGCCCCTTGCAACCCCGCACGCAGTTCGTCGAATCGCCTTTGGACGACCTGATGGAGTCGATCCGCCAACACGGCATCATCCAACCGCTCATCGTGCGTCCGGTGAACGGAAAACTGGAGCTCATCGCAGGCGAACGCCGTTGGCGGGCTTCGAAAAAACTCGGTCTCGCCACCGTTCCCGTCATCGAGCGCGAAGCCTCCGACCGTGACGTGTTGGAGATGGCTCTCATCGAGAACCTCCAGCGTGAGGACCTGAACCCGATGGAAGAAGCCGCAGGCTATGTGCGCCTCGCCGAGGAATTCACCCTCAAACAGGATGAAATCGCCGCACGCGTCGGAAAATCGCGAGCCAGCGTGGCGAACGCGATGCGTCTCCTCGGCCTGCACAAGGACGTGCAGATGCTGGTCGCCCAGGCACGCCTCACCGTCGGCCATGCGAAGGCGATCCTCGCGATCAAGGATCAGGATACCCAACTGCTGGTGGCCGACCAGGTCATCCGCAAATCCCTCACCGTCCGCGCCACGGAAAAGCTCGCACAGTCGTTCCTCAACGATTCTCCGCAGGAGTCCGGTGAGTCGAAAAAAACTCCCGCCGCACGTGAGGTGGACATCCATGTCCGGGCCATCACGAACCGCCTGCGGGAGCACCTCGCCACCCACGTCGCCATCCAACACTCGGCGAAAAAAGGCAGGATCGAAATCGAATATTACGGCGATGACGACCTGCAGCGGCTCATCGAACTGCTGGGCCTGGCCAATGGCGATTGAGATTGGTTCACTATCTCTTGCCCAGCCGCCGATCACGGGTTAGCTAACGGCATCAAAAAACGATCCTTCAGCCTGCTCCTCGCCCGGCGGTATTTGAACCCCCGCCGCTCGGTTCTTTCTTCCTTCAGCCTCATCTCGCTGGTAGGGGTCATGCTCGGCGTGCTGGCGCTCGTCGTCGTCATGTCCGTTTTCGCGGGACTGGAGCGGAACGTGAAGCAACGCTACCTCGAAGCCCTGCCACATGTCCTGCTGATGCGGGACCACCGCATGGTCCGGGAGGAGGCGGACGAGGCGATCTCGATGGTGAAAAAGCTGCCCAATGTCGAATCCGCCACCGCCTATGTCGCGGACAATGTCGTCATCGACGCCCCCATCGACCAACGTCCGGTGGATTTCCGGGCGGTGGATACCAGTGATCCGGTCCAGGTGGCGGGATTGGAAAAACTGCTCGATAAAAAGGCCTACCCCGGTTCGTCCGCCGATCTCGGGATCGACGACCGCGTTGTCATTTCCTCGCTCGTGGCCGAGAATCTCCACATCAGCGTGGGCGACAAGATCCGCCTGATCTCCACCCGCAACGTGCGCGAGGTGATGCGGATCTTCAAAAGCACCGAACGCCCCCCGGTGCGCGAAGCTTTTCCGGAAGTTTGGAAGAAGATCTCGCCCGTGCTGGGATCGGGTTGGAAGGTGGATGGGGACAAGACCACCCTCACACTCGCGGAGTATCGCGAAACCTACGCCGCGTTGCAGGCCATCTATGAGGATGACATCCGGCAGGCCGAACGCGACAAGATCGAATCCATTCTGTTTGCCATGGATGAATCCGCGATCAACGAAACGGACGGAGTTTTCATTTTCCCCGCGGAATCCAGGCAGCGGATCGAAACAAGCCTCGCGGAACTCGGTGTCACGGATACGGAGAAAATGGATGCCGAGGTGTTGAAAAGCCTCAAGTCCCTGGTCCTTCCCAAGGAGGTCGAGGTCATGGGCATCTACCCTGCTTCCATGATGGCGGCCACTCCCGCCCTTTTCGTTCCCCTGCCCCTCGCACAGGATCTGGCCGGGCTGGGAGATTCGGTGCAGGGTATCCGCATCACGCTGACGGACCCGTATGAGGCGGAAAACTTCAAGGCGGCGGCCGGCCGGTCCTTCGATCCGGACTGGACATGGCACACCTGGGGCGAAGCCTACGAACCGTTTTTCCGCCTGATCGGCCAGCAACGCGTGATGATGTATTTCGTGCTGATCTTCATCATGCTCGTCTCCGCGTTCTCCATCATGGCGGTCATGTTCACCATCACCATCCAGAAACGCAGGGAAATCGGCGTGATGAAATCGCTCGGTGCGTCTTCCGGACAGATCATCCGGGTTTTCCTTTACCAAGGCATGATCCTCGGTTCGCTCGGGGGACTTCTGGGGGTAGGTCTGGGACGGATCGTCATCGCGTTCCGCGGCGAGTTGCAGGGCGTCCTGCGGATCTTCGGATTTGATCCGTTTTCCGCCGCCCTGATTGGTTCGGACATCCTGCCAGCCTACAACGACGCATGGGAGCAGGCCGCCTTCGCCACCATCGCCTTCCTCCTGTGCTCGCTGGCCGCCTTCGTGCCGGCCTATTTCGCCGCCCGCAGTGATGCGGCCAAATCCCTGCGCAATCTCTGACCATGGACATCTGGATCATCCGCGACGGCGAGAAAACAGGCCCGCTCCACGACTTCGAAGTCAGGAAAAAAATCGGAACCGGCGAGCTTTCCGGCAGCATCCATGCGTGGCACGAAGGCTTGGAAGCATGGAAACCTTTGGAGGAGATCGAGATCTTCGCCCGTGAATTCCAGCCGGCCGCCGCTCCAGCGATCGAGCCCGATCCCGTCGTTCCTCCCACAGAGCGCCTGCCTCCTCCGCTTCCTGTCCCTACCTGCTACGGCAGACGCTTCTGGGCGCGCTGGCTGGATCTCCTGCTTTTCACCGGGATCTGGTGGCTCGGCATGTGGGCGGCACGGCAGGACATCGAGGCGGCCTTGCTCAACCACTGGGTCATCCTTTTCCGACTGGTCCCGTGGTTCATCATTGAAATCCTCCTCATCCACTACTTTGCCACCACCCCGGGCAAATGGTTGCTCGGACTGCGGGTCCTCAACAAGGACGGTTCAAAACTCAGTCTCGCCGCTTCCACCATCCGTTCCCTGCGCGTGATGTTCATCGGCGTGGGTTTCGGCTGGGAAATCCTCTCCCTTTTCTGCCAAACCTTGAGCTACTTCAACGCGAAACGCCTGGGCTCGCCGATGTGGGACTATGTCGGCGGCCATCAGGTAACGGTGAAACCACTGAATCCGGTTTCCCTCAGTGCCTACGTGTTCGCATTGTCCGGCGCGATCCTGCTGCATTTCGTCGTCTTGGGTTCGTATTGGTTCGATATTTCCGCCAAGACCTCCCCGGAATTCAAACAGAAGTTCGAGAAAAATCCGTTCTGGCACCTTCCAAAGCGATACTGAGACGTCCGCCCGGTGCTGTTCATTGAGAAAACGGGTCAGGCCCCTGGATTGTGGAGAGCCGGATTACCGGTGAGTCCCTCCAATGTCTTCTTTTGACGCAATCGTTTGACAACCGTCCCCGTCTCCCGGAGTTTCGTGTGAAGGGAATGATCTGTTTCCCTCAGCCCCCATGCCGGCTCCACGATGTCCCACTCCGAAAACAAACTGCTGCACGCGACGATGATCCCCTGGGTCATCGCTCTGGTGGCGTTCGTGGGACTGGGCGCGCTGCTGCCGGGACAAAGGGCGGGCAAAAGGCAGGAAACCTCGCATGACAGCGGAATCTCCGCACTGTCGGATGATGTGCAACTGCGGGGCCGCCCGGTCGAGCCGGTGGCGTACTTGGAACCAAGCGCCGCAGACGATATCAAGGCGAGTCCCGTGTTCTCATGGATTCCGCGCATCGAAGCCCGATTCACCCGGCCAACCGGCGACCCGGTGGACGGTGCGGTGCGAGGACGCGCGCCTCCCGCTTGGGACATCGCCTGAATCGTTTGCCTTTGAGCATCCGTCAGCCGGGTTGAAAAATACCATCCGGCGCGCCGTGCGGTCGCACGGCTTTCGGCAGATCACGACGAGTGTCGGATCAGGCCTCATTCCTGCGGTGGTGACACCGCGGTCCATTTGTTTTTTCCAATCTCTTTTCCCCAACTTTCATTTCATGATCCAATGGCTTTTCCCTAAAATCCTCGGCGGTAAAAACGACCGCGAGGTGAATCGCATCCGCCCGACCGTCTCGCGCATCAACGAGATCGAGGAAGCGTTGCGTCGCGAACCTGATGAAAAACTGCTGACGCTGACGAAGCAATGGCAGGCACACCTCGCCCGCTATCACAAACTCGACAGTCCGACCAAGTCACAACTCGAGCGGATGGACGCAACCGGTCTCGCCACCGCTGCAAGTGCTTTGGAAGAACGGTTTTCGGAACTGCGGGGCGAATTTTCCTCACTGCCGAAAACGATCCAACCCACGGTGGCCTCGATCGAAGGTGCCAAGGCCGCGTTTCAGGACATCACCGGTCATTTCGCCAAGACACGCGCGAAGTATCTGGAGAAAATTCTGCCGGAAGCCTATGCCGTGGTGAAAAACGCCGCCCGCCGGTTGTGCGGCAGGGAGGTCCCCGTCAATGGCCAACCGATGATCTGGAACATGGTCCATTTCGACGTCCAGCTCATCGGCGGGATCGCGATCCACCGCGGGATGATCGCGGAAATGCAGACCGGTGAGGGAAAAACCCTCGTCGCCACCCTGCCCGTTTACCTGAACGCACTCGCTGGCCTCGGGGTGCATGTGGTGACGGTGAATGACTACCTCGCGAAGCGCGACTCCGACTGGATGAGCGCGCTTTTCGGATTTCTAGGCCTGTCCGTCGGCTGCATCCAGAACGAGATGCAACCGGAGCAGCGCCGGGCGGAGTATGCCTGCGACATCACCTATGGGACGAACTCCGAGTTCGGCTTCGATTACCTGCGGGACAATGGCATGGCCATGACCCGTGGCGAGCAGGTCCAGCGCGGGCACTACTTCGCGATCATCGACGAGGTGGACTCCATCCTTATCGATGACGCGCGAACACCCTTGATCATCACCGGCTACGCTTCCCAGGAATCCCACCAATACGTGCTCTACAAGCCGATGGTGGAAGGGCTTTACAAAAAGCAGACGGAGCTTTGCAACCGCGTCGCCAGCGAAGTGGAGCGCCTTCTGAAAGCGGGAGACGTGCCCGCGGCCGGCGCGCAGCTCTACAAGCTCAAGCTGGGTCAGCCGCGCAACAGGCGTTTCCTGCGGTTCATGGAGGACCCTGAACTGCGCAGGCTTTTGGATAAAAGCGAACTTTCCTACCAACAGGGAGCGAACAAGAAAAACCTCTTCAAACTCAAGCAGGACCTGTTGTTCACGGTGGATGACAAGAACCAGTCGGCCGATCTTTTGGAAAAGGGCCGCCTCCACCTTTCTCCCGACGATCCGGACTTCTTCACCCTGCCTGATGTGAACGAACGCCTCTCGTCCATCGAAAACAACCGCAACCTCACCCCTGAGCAAAAATCGGCCGCCAGGGTGGAGGTCCGGGACCGGCTCGACCAGCAAGCGGGCAAGGTTCACAACATCACCCAGCTTCTCAGGGCCTACTGCCTCTACGAGAAGGATGTCCACTATGTCGTCAGCGAGGGCAAGGTGTCCATCATCGACGAAAGCACGGGCCGGGAAATGGCGGGACGCCGTTGGTCGGACGGACTCCACCAGGCGGTCGAGGCCAAGGAAATGGTGGACATTGAAAAGGAGTCCCACACCTACGCGACCATCACCATCCAGAACTACTTCCGTCTCTACGAAAAACTCGCGGGCATGACCGGCACCGCGGAAACCGAGGCGGCGGAATTCCATGACATCTACAAGCTGGATGTGCTGCCGATCCCCACCAACACCCGGAACATCCGGATCGACGAAAACGACCAGATTTTCAAGACGAGGCGTGACAAGTATAACGCGGTGATCGACCGGATCGAAAAGGCCCACGCCGCCGGCCAGCCCGTGCTCGTCGGAACAGCCTCTGTCGAATCGTCGGAAACGCTCGCCCGGCTGCTCAAGCGTGCGGGAATCCCGCACGTGGTGCTCAATGCAAAATTCCATGAACGTGAGGCGGAAATCGTCGCCCGCGCGGGACAGCGCGGTGCCGTCACGGTCTCCACCAACATGGCGGGGCGCGGCACGGACATCAAACTCGGCGAAGGAGTCGCCGAGCTGGGAGGGCTGTTCGTCATCGCCACCGAGCGGCATCCGTCCCGGCGTGTGGATCGCCAGCTCCGCGGACGCTGCTCGCGCCAGGGCGACCCCGGCAGATCGCAGTTTTTCATTTCCTTGGAAGATGACCTCATGCGCCACCACGCGGGCCAGAACCGCCTGGCATCCTCGGTCGAACAGTTCGATGCGAAGGACCAGGTCACGTTGCAGAACTCCTCGCTCGGGAAATCCGTAGAGGCGGCCCAGAAGCAGGTGGAACAGCGGAACTACCGGTCACGCAAGCATGTGCTGGATTTCGACGACGTCATGAACATGCAGCGCGAAATCGTTTACGGCTACCGGAACGAGGTTCTCACCACCGAGGATTCGCGCCGGTTGGTGCACGATCTCGTCGCCGAAGTGATCCCGGGAAAAATCCGCGGATTCCTTTCCGAGTGCGATCCCTACGAGTCCCTCTCCGCACAACTTTATGACCGGGTGAACGAGAACTTCCCCGTCAGCATCACTCCGGAGGATTTCCAAGATCCCAGGGAGAATGTCATCTCCGCGATGCTTGTCCGTAAAATGCAGGAAGCCTACGACACCCAGGTCCGGGACATCCCGGAGGAAATGCTCGACCACGGGGAACGCCGAATGGTGCTGTATGCCATCGACCGGCTCTGGCAGGAACACCTGGGCGACATGGACGAACTCCGCGAAGGGGTGAACCTCCGCGCCCAAGGCCAGAAAGATCCTCTCGTCGAATACAAAAATGAATCCTACAACCTCTTTGTCGTCCTCATGGACTCCATCCGCGAACAAGCGTTGCAGAACCTGTTCCGCTCCGCCTTCTCCCACTCCGCCTGATCGGACTCTCCCACCCCGTTAAAAAACCATGCACGATTTATCGCTGATTTCCACCATTGCCGCCGCCTTCACCGTCGCCTGGGTTCTCGGGTTGCTCACCCAATGGCTCAAGCTCTCGCCCATCGTCGGCTATCTGCTGGCGGGGGTGATCATCGGTCCCCACACGCCCGGGTTTGTCGGAGACGTGCATCTGGCGCAGCAGTTGGCGGAAGTCGGCGTGATCCTGCTGATGTTCGGGGTGGGTCTTCATTTCCATCTCAAGGATCTGATCGCGGTGAAGAACGTGGCCATTCCGGGGGCGGTCGGGCAGAGCCTGATCGCCACGGTGCTGGCCATGGTGGTGTTCTCCGCCTTCGGGATGCCCCTCACCACGGGTGCTGTCCTCGGCATGGCGATGGCGGTGGCGAGCACCGTCGTGCTGATGCGTGTGCTGATGGATGCGGATGTCCTCAGTTCGCGCCAGGGACACGTCGCGGTTGGTTGGTTGATCGTGGAAGACATTTTCACCGTCATCCTGCTGGTACTCATTCCGGTCCTGGGATCCGAAGTCCAGGCGGCGCAAGCCGTGGCGGAAGGGAAAACCATCACCTCCGCCGGCGGTGGAGGGCTCTGGCTGACGCTCGGAACCGCTCTGCTGAAACTCGCCGTGCTCGTGGCCATCGTGCTGGTCGCCGGAGCGAAGGTGGTGCCTTGGGCGCTGGTGAAGGTCGCACGGCTCAGGTCGCGTGAATTGTTCACCCTCACCGTGCTGGTCTTTTCCGTGGCCATCGCCGCGGCGTCCTACTTCTTCTTCGGTGCGTCCATGGCGCTTGGAGCCTTCCTGGCCGGCATGGTGGTCGCGCAATCCCCAGTCAGTCATCAGGCGGCGGCGGACGCGCTGCCGCTGCGGGATGCGTTCGCGGTGCTGTTCTTCGTCTCGGTAGGCATGCTGTTTGATCCGGCATTCCTCATCGAGCAACCGTTGATGGTCGCGGCGGCGCTCGGCATCATTCTCATCGCAAAACCGCTTGCCGCGCTTCTCATCGTCGCGGTGCTCGGCCATTCCGTCAGAACCGCGCTCACGGTGGCGATCGGTCTGGCCCAGATCGGAGAATTCTCCTTCATCCTCTCGGAACTCGCCCGGCAGCACAAGCTGATGCCGGACGCCGGACACAACGTGCTTGTCGCCTCCGCCATCATTTCCATCACGGTGAATCCCCTGCTGTTCCGCGCCCTGCCGCAGATCGAGGATTGGTTGCGCGCACGCCCCAGACTGTGGAAATTGCTCAATGGTCGTGCTGAAAAGAGGATCGCCCAAACGAAGCCCATGCCCGCCGGTCCCTCCCATGGCGAAGATGACGGGAAACGCCTCGCCATTGTCGTCGGCTACGGTCCCGTCGGCCGCTCGGTGCACCGGGTGCTGAAAGACGCGGGACTCTCCACCGTCGTGATCGACATGAACATGGACACCGTCACCGCCCTGCACGCGGAAGGACAGGTGGCCATCTATGGCGATGCCTCGAACCAAGGGGTGCTTGAAGAGGCGGGTATGAAAACAGCATCCCATCTCATCATCACCCTGCCGAACGCCTCGCACCGGGCCGCCGTCGTCGCCGCCAGCAGGGCCATCAGCGACAGCGTGCGCATCGTCGTCCGGGCCCGCTATCTCCGTGAACGGGAGGAACTGGAACGCAGCGGAGCTTCCGCCGCCGTCTTTGAAGAAGCGGAAGCCGCCGTCGCCCTGGCCCGCCTCGTTCTCACGGACACGGGCATCCACCGCCAGGCGGCGGAACAGAAGTTGCAGGACATCCGCCTGCACCTCATCATGGACAACTTTTCGAATATCCGCTCGCAACGGGTCGCGCTTGTCATGGTCCCATGGGCCCACGTGCGGTCCCTGTCCACCACCGCTGACCGCCAGGCGGTTTTGAACCAGATCGCCCAGGAAAGATTCTCCCGCTGGCCTGTGGTTGATCCGGCGACACGCCGCGTCACCGGGTACCTGCGGACCAAGGACCTGCTCGCACAGAAGGAAGGAAACGACTGGTCCAGCCTCATCCGTCCTGTCAAATCGATCCTGCCGAACGACAGCATCGACTCCACCCTCACACGCATGCAGGAGGAAAGCGCCAGCATCTACATCGTCGAGGACGGCGGAGCCCCTCTGGGTCTGGTCACCATGGAGGACATCCTGGAGCAGGTCGTTGGAAAGCTCGAAGACGAGGATACCCGCGACAAGCCGGTGCTGCTCGGGAGCGCGGTCCAGAACGGAGGCGTGGTCACCTCGATGACGGCAACCAACAAGGAGGAAGCCATCCACGAACTCATCCACGCCATCCCGACCCACCGCCTGCCCGCCGGTTTCGATGCGAGCCAGATCTACAACCTCGTGCTCGCCCGCGAGGAGGAAATTTCGACCGACCTTGGAAACGGCATCGCCATTCCCCACGCCCGCTGCCCCGGTATCTCCGCGCCGCTGGCCGTCGTCGGCCAGTCGAAGGAAGGAGTGGTTTACTCCAGTGGTGACAACCAGGCGGTGCACCTGTTCTTCCTGCTCATCACTCCTGCGGAACGCCCCGAAGCCCAGCTTTCGCTCCTCAGGCAGACGGCGAAACTCGCAGGCACCGAATCCGCGCGGGATGCGATGGTCGGGGCGAACTCCCCCGCCTCCATGCTGGACATCATCCACAAGCTGCTCAAGTCGCACTGAGACCGGACTCCATGATGCCGGCATCCACCGGGAGCGCGGAATTCATTCCGCGCGAACGTCCCGTAGGCATCACAGGGAAATTTTTCAAAGCCATTCCAGATGAGTCTCTCCGTCTGGAGACATGGGGAGGCCGGGCCTTGTCACCTCAAGCCCGTCTCCCCGCACCACGCGAAACATGCCTGCGAGGAATTCCTCCTGAGAGAATAGAACGAATCACGCTTCCGTTTCCCGGGACATTCCGCGGATGACTTTCCGTCCGAGGAAAGCCAACGGAACCATGCAGACGATCCCCCGCCAGCCGAGCTCGAGGAAGCCGCCATTGGAGGAAATAGGCACGCCGACAGCCAGAGTGGCGAGGATGCCGGAGAAAACCAGCAGTGGCACCGCAGTCCCCCTGAGGTGATAACCAAGGTAATCAGAGAGCGGCAGCTTGAGTTTTTTCACCGTCATGGGAACGACCCACAGCCAGCCCACCAGCACGGTCGGTATCATCGTACCGAGGGCGACTCCAAGCACGCCGAACCGGTAGCCGAGGATAACGCTGAGAACAATGTTCGCCAAGGCGTCTACGAGGGAAATGTAAAGCAGCCGCTTTTCCTCCCCGCACATCATCAGGACCCTCTTCGAACAGCTGTTGGTCATCTGCGAGCTGTAGATCGTGAAAAGAAGGGTTTGACCGATCCACCAGGTATCTTTGGAAACGGTGTCCAGACCGGTGAGAAG
Source organism: Luteolibacter yonseiensis (assembly GCF_016595465.1). Classification (NCBI taxonomy): domain Bacteria; kingdom Pseudomonadati; phylum Verrucomicrobiota; class Verrucomicrobiia; order Verrucomicrobiales; family Verrucomicrobiaceae; genus Luteolibacter; species Luteolibacter yonseiensis. Next base: position 1,061,632 of record NZ_JAENIK010000012.1, read on the forward strand.
TTGAATGAGCTGTTCCAGATAAACCGCGGAAAGCAGGTAACAGGGGGTGACCAGCAGGAACGTGAATCTGGAACTCCGCAGCAGCAGGTTCCGCAGTCCGGACTCATCACCACGGGCATACAGCGAGGCGGCGGCCGGAGACAACAGCTGCTGGAGCTGGGTGCTGAACATGCTGAGCATCTCGCCCATCTTGTAACCCGCCTGATAGATGGTCACGGCCGCCACGTTGATCACCAGGGTGATGATCAGCTGGTCGGTCTTCGACATCAGCATGTTGCTGAAGGTGATGAGGTAGGCGGCGACGGAGAATCCCATCTGTGAACGCACGGACCTCCATTCGAACAGCGCGGGTGAGAATGATATGCCCGGCAGATGCCTGAAGGCGATGAACACGGCGACGAGATTGGGAAGAGCGCTTGTCGTGACACTGACACCCATTAGCACCGGAAGACTCCAATCCGCATGAAGACCCCACGAGAGGAAGCCGAAATTCAGGACCGTCGCAAGCGTGCCCACCCAGTTCGCGAGGTCGTTCCTCTGGAGTCCCCGCAGTATTTCGGGAAACAGGCCGAGCGGAAACATCATCGCCATGCCGATGAAGAACACGACATAGGCACGCCCGAACTCCACGTGATCCTCCGCATGGACCTGCATGCGGGTGAGAAAAGGTTCGCGGATCGCGACGAACACCACCAGCAGCATCGCGGCCAGGCCTACGAAGGTCCAGAAAATCGTCGCCAACAGCCTGCTCAAGCCGGCGATGTCACCTGTCGCGGTTTTCTCGGCGACGGATTTCTGCGCGGTGAAACCGAAACCGAAATCCAGAAGGATGCCGTAACCGAAGAGAGACCACATCAAGGCCCAGAACCCGAACTCGGTGGGACTGAGCTGTTCGAACATCTGGCGGAACAACAGCAGGCCCAGCAACATTCTCGCCACCACTCCCACATAACCGCTCGCGGTGGTGCTCCAGAATCGTTTTTGCCAATCAGACATTTCAGTGGGTTTGCAGGGTTTCGCGATAAATTTCCGCCGCAGCCCGGGCGTGTGAGGACCAGGTGAAACCACCGGCCCATTCGATGCCCGCGGCTTCGCAAGCACGACGCTCTGCGTCCTCCATGGTGGAGAGCTTCTCCATCGCAGCCGCGATGGAATTCTCGTCGAGTCCGTCGAAGAGAATCCCGACGGGGCCTGCGACCTCGGGCAGACTGGTGGAGTTCGCACATGCGATCCGGGTGCCGCAGGCCTGGGATTCCAGCAGAGGCAGGCCGAATCCCTCCATCAGCGAAGGGAAGATCAGCGCCTCCGCGGAGGCATACCAGAGCGGCAAATCCGCATTGTCGACAAATCCCTCCAACCGGATGCGTTCCCGGACAGGACTGTCTGCGACGGCCTGTTCGATGACCTCCGCCCTGTGCCAAGGCGCGCCGGGAAGAATGAGTTGTCCGCCGAACCTGCCGGATGCCACGAGCTTCTCAAACGCGTGGATGAGCCGGACATGGTTCTTCGCCGGGTGCTCGAGGCGGGCAACGTAGAGGAAAAACGGCTGATCCAGCTTTTTCCGTTGTTTGAAAGCGGCGACGGCTTCCGCACCGGAAGGCTTGAACATCCCGTGATCGATTCCGTTCGGCACGACGGTCACACGGCTGGACGGGACCTTCATATAGCGGATCACGTCCCTGCCGGTGGTCTCGCTCACGGCGATGACCCGGCGGACGCGACGGGCGATCCGCGGCACGATGACCCGTCCGAAAAAGCCCCGGAAGAAATCGTACTTTTCCCTGAGGATGAAAGGCGCGCAATCGTGGATGGTGGCCACCTGCGGCACCGCGCAGTTCCATAACATCCGCCGGTAGCTGGGAATGTGCACGAGGTCGATTTTCAGCTCCCTGACAATCGGATTCAGTTTCAGCTGGTGCCAGATGAGATTTTTCACTCCTCCACCCATGTCGGCGGGAATGGAAACCCAGCGGTCATCCGCGAGCCATGGAAACAAGGCCCGGTCGGCATCCAGTCCGGCGATGTAAAGATCCACCGATTTCTGTTCGCGGACGAGAGCCTCGCCAAGAGCGATGACGTAGCGCCCCACTCCCGAGCGTCCGCCCTGGATCATCCCGGCAGACAGCAGGACCTTCATGCAGGAGGAGCTCCTTTCCACTCGGTGAGGAATTTGTCCAACCGCAGGAGCGCGATGATCTCGCTGACCCCCGAATTCGCGCCATAAAGAAACATCTGCCCGCCGTTCGATGTCATCGTTTTCCATGCACGGATGAGGCCGCCCACGGCACGGCTGTCGATGAACGAAACTTCCTTCAGGTTCACGACGAGGGTATGGATTCCGGCGGATCCTGTAATGGCTTTTTCCAGGATATCCATCATCTCCTCATGGTAAAGCGCGTCCAGCGAACGACTGAAGGCGACCCACACCACACCTTCCTCGGATTTCTGGAGAACTCCCCCGCTTTCGGTATGTTTCTGGATCAGCTCGATGGCGGCTTTCTCGGACTTCGCGGAGGAAAAAAGCGATTCCATCCGGACCGCCCGGATGGATTTCGCAAATACCGGAGATTGGTTGACGACGATGAGCATCTGGTTCGCCGACCGGCAGATCCTCGCCAGCAGGGCGAGACGGCCGAGGCCCGAGCTGTCAAGGAAAGTGATTTTCGACGTATCCAGCAGCACCGGAGCCGTCACGGTTTCCGGAACCGGGGCACCGCTGAGTTCGGAATTCTGCAACTCCCCGTGCCACGAAATCCGCATCACCGGCTCGGACAATGGCATTTCATCGCGTACGGTATCGCGGGGAACCACTTCCTTGCGCTTGCGCCGGCGTTGGGAATTCAACTGCAGCAGCGAGGCCTTGATCAGGAACACGAAATCCTTGCTGTAACGGGAAACCAGCCGCCGCGGGCTGCTGGACATGCGCCAGAACCACTCGAAGCCGGATTTCTGCATCCAGACCGGGGCGCGTTTCTGCTTGCCGGTGATGAAATCCAGACTCGCCCCCACGCCGATGCTGAGCGGTATGCCGGTTTCCCGGTGATGGGCGAAGATCCAGCGCTCCTGCTTGGGGCACCCCAGGCAGGCAAGCAGCAGTTGTGCGCCGCTCGCACGCATTTTCTCGCATAGCATGTCATTGTCCCACTCGACGACCGCTCCGATGGGCGGGGAATCCACGCCCACCACCCTGAGGCCCGGGTAGCGGGCCTCGACGATGCCTTTCGCCTCGATCAATGTATCGACATCGCTGCCGAGAAAATAAACGGAATGGCCTTCCCTGCCGCAGATTTCCAGCAGCTTCGGCACCATGTCGGATCCCGCGACGCGCTCGCGCAGGGGCGAACCCAGCAATTTCGAAAGCCACACCAACGGCATGCCGTCGCACACCACACGATCCGCGAAAAAGACGATCTTCTTCAGGTCAGGATCCTCGAACGCCTGTGTCGTGAAATCGACATTGGCGGTCACCAGGTAGCGGTTCGTCGTGCCTCTCATGGCATCCGCACAGTAGTCGAGAGCCTCCTCGAGCGTGATGTCGTGAAACGGCAGGCCTAACAATACCGTGATGGGTGGTTCCAAGTGCGTTGGCTTCATGAATTCAAACGGTGAAGGGTGTCGATGCGCTCGGCGAGGCGGCTGCCCAGCGCGCTCCAGGTGTAGGTTTCAAGAATGCGCGCGCGACCGGCCAGACCATGGCTCCGACGCTCTGCGGGATGCGCGACGTAACGCAGGATGGCTTCCGCGAAATCCTTGGGAGTGTCGGCCAGGAGCAGGTGTTCACCATGGTGGAGTTCCAGTCCCTGGGCCCCGAGCGTGGTGGAAACAACGGGATTCGACATCGCAAGGCCTTCCGCGATTTTAAGGCGTGTCCCGCCACCGATCCGGAGGGGGACGATCTGCATCCATGCTTTCTGGTAGAAGGGCCTCACATCGGGAACCTCGCCTGCGAACTCCACTCCCGGAAGCGTGCCGTATCCGCGGACGGTGTCGGTTGGATTCTTCCCGACCAGGATGACCTTGAACGACGGACAGGCCGCCATGACCTGCGGATGGATATTCTCAAAATACCAGGCCAGGCCGTCCGTGTTCGGAGTGTAGTCGAGCGCGCCGCAAAACATCGCGCTGGGAAAATCGGTGGGCTGGGGAGGCCATTCGTCCGCGTTGAAAAATCCCACATTGGCACCGTTCGGAAGAACGAACACCCGGTCGCTTTCGCCGAGTTTCTGCTCCAGGAAGGTTTTGTCATCAGGACCACAGACCACGGTGAGAGCCAGCTCGTTCCGTACCTCGCGCTCCAGTTTCGCGATTTTGGAGAGATTTTCCCTCAGCTTGAGCTTTTCCATGAAGCCCTGGTCAAGGGTGTTGAGGACCTCGGTTTGATAAAGCCAGTCGACCCGGCTGCGATCCATGACGCGGACGGGGTGGGACGGGAAAACCGTCTTGATATACGGCCACAGCACGAGATCACAAAAATTCACGACGTCATATTCCCTCCCTTCGGTGAACCGCTTCAGGGATTCGAGCACCTGCGGAGACCACCAGTGCCGGACGGTCACCGGAAGCGGATTCCAGATGCGGTCGGTCAGGAAAGGAGCCCATGGTCCGTGCTCGAACGGCTCGAAGCGCACCCTCTTGCAGAACTGCTGGAAACGCCCGATATGGCCGGCGTCCCCGGGTTCTGAGGAAAGACAGAAAAGGTCCACTTCATAGTGCTTCCCCAATTCCTCCGCCAGGTGGTAGACGCGTTGGTAGGTGCCCCGCATGAGGGGAAAGGGCACGTAAGGCAGGAAAATCAGGAGACGCTTCATCGGAATCATGCGTAATAGGTCCACCACTTCGAATAAACCGGTTCCCAAGCGCGGAACCGTGATGGATCCCCTTCGGGCTTCGGCAGGAAACGTGCTGCCTCCGCCTCGCCACCGCTGGTGAGGCCGAGGAGACATGGCAGGGCGCGCATGAGCGCGGCACGTGGATAATCACCCAGCGGCTTGAGGCTGGCTCCTCGCCGGAGCCGGTCCCGCAGTGCCAGAACGAGATTTTTCAGATGGCCGCCGGGCAGCAGCCGGGATACAGCGAGATACTCGGAAAACCCGGAAAAGTTTCTTTTCAAGCGTTTCGTCTCCGCAGCCAGATAGACCACCCCCCATGCTTCGATCAATTTTCCGGATTCCGAATCCAGTTCCTCCCAAGTCATGCCATCTGCGAAGGGCTTGAACTTGAAATCCACCCCTTCGCGGTGCCAGGCGCGGATTGCCGCCAGATTCGCGGGAAGTTCCGTCTTGGCCAGGCGCTCGCCCCGTTCACGGCATTTCGAGGTATAGGCGCCATGCAGGCACAGCCAGGCGTCGCCCAAGGCCAGCTTGAGTTTCGCATGGTTCCGGATGACGAATTTCTTGTCGCCGCCCTCGCCCATCCGGCAGCGGGAGAAAAACATTCCGCTGCCCCGGTTCCACAGCAGGCGGGTGGCTTCCTCCGGTTCGATGCGGGAGAAGTCGAGACTGTCGCGCATCTTCTGAAGAAAGCCGGCATTCCCCGCCACCACCACATGACCAGCGACCAGATCCGCGAACATCATGGACCGGCTGGGGTCACCGATGGATTCCGCGCGCAGGGTTTTGATCTCCACGTCGATTCCGAGCAGGGCGGATTCCGTTTTTTCGATTTCCCGGCACCATGCGAGCAGCGCGGCATCATCGGGAGCATCATTGAACAGGAAGTAGTCCAGGTCGTTGGAGAATTCCACGCCGCCCGGGGATTCCATGACCCCCCCCTCGCCTCTTCCGTAACCGCCGCCCAGAACCAAGGCTCCGGAGATACCACGGCTTGCGAAAGATTCCGAAGTTCTTGAAAAGTGCTCTTCTAACCGCTGTTTCAACCCGGGATGGCTTCCTTCGAAATAACGTTCGGAATTCTCCATCTCCAGCATCTAGCGTTTGGGTTCCAGTTCGAAAAGCCGGTGGACCTGCATCAGCTCCAATATTGTCAGAACCTCGGAGCCCACTCCAGTCAGTCTCATCGGCTGCCTCCCCTCGCCCAGCAGATTGTGGGCGTAGAGAAAGGCCCCGAGACCGGAACTGTCGATGAAGCCAAGCGTGGAGCAATCAACCTCCAACCGTCCGTCGGACTGGGAGATGACCTTCGCCGCCTCCGCCTTGAACTCCGGCATGTTCAGGCGATCCAAGCTGTCCACCAGGACAGTCATTAACATCGTGCCGTCATCCTGCTTGCTAGATTGAACAATCATTGAGTGGTAGATTTTTGTGAACTCCTCGCCTTCTGAAACTCTCTCTGCCCGGGTCCGCCCCCGGCAACCCATCTGAGACGGGCATTCGAGCCTTGTTTTTTCGAAAATTCCAATTCTCGGTTAGAAATTACTCATAGATAAGTGCATTGTTTGCTTCCCTAAGACAACCAAATAGTTCACAAATCCACAAGATGAGCATCGCACCGGAGGAATATTGGAGCCAGGCCGGGCAACAAGGAAAAATCGAAAAATGGAGCAGGAACGCCCGCCGGAAAATGGCGGTGTGGCGCTTCACCATTCTGCTGGCCCGCGTTATGAAGCGCGGGATCGATGTCGTCGGCTCGATCGGCGCGCTGATGGCTTTTTCACCGATCATCGCCGCGACAGCCCTGCTGATCCGGATCGAGGACGGCGGGCCGATCTTTTTCCGCCAGAACCGGGTGGGAGCCGGTGGCAAATTGTTCGGAATGTGGAAGTTCCGCTCCATGGTGGTCAACGCGGACAAGATCAAGGACAACCTGCTCGAACAGAACCAGCACGGTCAGACGGGTGTGACGTTCAAAATGAAAAACGATCCGCGCATCACCAAGGTGGGCAAATGGATCCGCAAGCTCTCCATCGACGAATTTCCCCAGTTCTACAACGTTCTCCGGGGGGACATGTCCCTCGTGGGACCAAGGCCGCCGCTGCCTCGGGAAGTGGCGACCTACAAGGCCTCGCACCTCCGCCGCCTGAGGGTGAAGCCCGGCATCACCTGCCTGTGGCAGATCGGCGGCCGCTCGGAGATCGACTTCGAGGGCCAGGTCAGGTTGGATTTGGAATACATCCGGTCGTCCAGCGCGTTTTACGACATCTCCATCCTGTTGAAGACCCTGCCTGCCGTGCTGTTTGGAAAAGGCGCCTACTAACCCATCGATGATGTCTGAAGAAACATTGGATCTCGTGCTGCCGGACTGGAGCGGGCTGGACACCGTGAGACATTCCCCGCTGCCGTTCGCACTGTGGATGATGGGCGACCAATGCCTGCTGCACCATTGGCTGGATTTCGCGGTGAACCAGGGCGCGACCACCGTGCGGATCTTCGCCGCGGATCGTCCGGCGGCCATCCGCCACGTCCTCGAGGATTCCGAACTCTGGCCCATCAAGACCGAGTTCACCGCTGTTGGGAAGATCTCCGACGCACCGGAAACCGCCATCCATGCCGACTGGCTGCCCGGCGAACCTTCTCCCCCACCGCCGACGAACGGATGGGAGTTGATCGACCGTGCGAGCGGCATCGAAAAGGCCTGGCTGGCCCGGATGGCGGGTGAGCCGGACTACCACCTGCTGAGCATCGGCTTCTCCTGCCGCATCCACCCGGAGGCAAGGTTGATCCCGCCCTATTTCATCGGCGACCACGTCCTGATCGGTCCCGACTGTGAGATCGGCCCCAACGCGGTGATCGGACAAGGCTCGGTGATCTCCGGTTCGAACAAGATTTCGAATTCGCACCTTTCCGCCCACTCGTTCCTCGGGCCGATGACCGCGCTCTCCAACTGTCTGCTCGAGAGCGGCGTGCTTTTCAACCTCACCCACCGGGCACGGATCGATGAAATCGAACCCCACCTGGTATCCAGCCTGGAAAAAAACTCCCTCATCGTGCCGTGGAAGGACCGTCTTCACGCGCTATTCCTGTATCTCCGCCTCGGCGGCGCGGATTCCCGGGGGAAAACATTCACCGCCTTCGACGGAACAGTCCTGCCCGGCGATCCCACGGAAGGACTCGCGAACCGCGTCGCGTGGCTGCCACTGGTGTGGAAAGGACGGCTTCCGCTTTATGGCCTGCTTCCACGAACCAGGGAACAATTGGAGAGCCTGGATCATGAATGGCAGAACATCATCCGCCATGCGCCCATCGGTGTCTTTTCCTATGCGGACAGCCAGGGCTGCCATAGCCCATCCGATGCCGAGGAGGCTGTCCACGCCGTTTACCAGGCGTCCCTTCCCCAGGAAACCCACCTTCCCCCCACCGTCGAGTTTGTCCGCAAGCTCCAACCTTCAAAACTCCACCCCTCCTCATGAGTTTGCAAGAACCCCTCACTCCGCCCACCGGAGTCCTGCGCTACACCATCCCGGCGGACCCCGCGCTGGTCGGTCCTCTTCGGAACCGGTTCATTGATTCGATTTCGGATGGAGAACTGCCTGAAAACGAGATCACCCAATGGAAGCTCGTCTTCAGCGAACTGGTCTTCAACGCCATTTTCCACGGCGCGCAGAGCGACCGCTCGAACAGCGTGGTCATCGAGTGGAGCATCACCCAGAACTCCATCGTCCTTGCCGCGCAGGATCCGGGGAGCGGTCCGCCGCAGGGACGGCTGGACGCGCCAAGCCTCCCGGACGACCCCACTTCCGAATCGGGCAGAGGTCTTTACATCATTTCCACTTTCGCGGACGAGGTCCATTCGTGGCACGGTCCTCGGGGCTTCCGCCTCGAAATCATGAAGCGCTATCCCGGTCAGGGCCTGCCGCTTCCGGGAAGTCCGGAGATCGACAGCGTTCTCGAAGAGCTGTCCTCCTGTTATGAAAGCCTCTCCGTTTTCCACCGCCTGACGGAAAACCTGATCGAGAGCGGGAACCTCAGCGACTTCATCGGCACGTCCCTCGAGGAGTTCCTTTCGCTGCATCCGCTGGACAGGATCTTCTTCCTCGGCGTACCCACCCTGCCCGAAACCATCCACCAGGTGCTGGTGAACGCCACCTGGTTCCTCGATCAGAATGATGCGAACCTCACCTTGAGGACCTTGGGAAATCTCACGCGCGAAACCGTATGGGAGAACCATGACGACCTCGTCCGGCAGAACCTGGACTTCGGAACGATGCGCGAGGTCGGCGGAGGCTGCGTCTTTCCCATCGTCGCGGGCGACATCCACTTCGGCGCGCTCATCGCCTTGCGCAAGTCATCGATGAGCAACGAGGAACGCAATCCGCTCGGCACCCTCCGCACCCTCGCCGATCTCTGCGGCATCGCCTGTGCGAACGCCCACCTGTCGAACATCCGTGACGAGTCCCAGCGTGACCTTCGCGAATTGGAAATCGCCGTGGAAATCCAAAAGGGCCTGCTTCCCATCCTCACCGCTCCCGTCTCGAACCGCTGGAGTGTGTCGATCTTCCAGGAAAGCTCGCTCACCATCGCCGGTGACTACGCCATCGCTGAAACCGATCCGGATGGAAACCTCGTCATCGCCATGATCGACGTGATGGGCAAGGGCGTCTCGGCAGCTTTGCTCGCCAGTATTTTCCGGACGGCCTTCAGTCTTTCCCTGCACATCCCCACCTCCGCGATGATGCTGGAAAGAATCAACAAGACACTCTGCAACCAGTTGGGCAGCCTGAGCATGTTCATCACCTGTGCGATCGCCCGGGTGAGCGCGGACGGCAGGGTGATCGACCATGCGAGCGCTGGCCACTGTCCCACATTTTTCTACCAGCAGAACGGTTCGCGGACCTTTTTCCAACCCTCCGGTCCCCCTCTCGGTGTGATCTCCCAGGTCGCCTACACCAGCGATGTCGTCAAGCTCAAGGGTGGCGAACGCCTGCTGTTCGTGACCGACGGTTGTTACGAATGGGACCGCCGCGACGAGGACTCCGGCTGGCACTCGTTCATGGACCACATGGACCAGAACCGCGATGCGACGCCGGCCGAACTCTGGACGCGCTTGCGCGAGCGCATCCGGAACGAGTATGGAACGAATCTCGAAGACGACTGTACCTTGGTCACCTTAGATATTTTCACATGAAACGAATCATTGTCGCAGAGGATGACTTTGTCATCTCCAAGCTCTATCAGATCCACTTCCGCAGGAACGGCCTCCACGGAAGTTTCTTCAATACCGGTGCGGGAGTGCTGGAAAGCGCCCGCCACCAGCGGCCGGACCTCGTCATTCTCGACTTCGAACTGCCAGACATCCGGGGCCCCGAAGTGATGAGCCAGCTCCATGCGATTCCCGGTTGTGAGGATGTCCCGGTGGTGTTCGTCACCGGCCGGGCGACGCCCGAGGTCGTGGACAACCTCCGCAAGGACGGCGCGCGCGAGGTCTTTGGAAAACCCTTTTCGCCCCTGCAACTGATCCAGCTCATCAACCAGCTCACCGGGGAAAAATAAGGATGAAGCAGCGGATCGACATCTTCATCTTCGCAGATGCACTGGGATGGGCCATCGCATCTCGCCGACGCTTCGCGGAAAACCTCCTTCCCGTCCGCAACAAATGCGAAACCCTGCTGGGTTACTCATCCACGTGTGATCCGACGATCCTCACAGGTGCCGTGCCGAGCGATCACGGGCACTTCTCGTTTTTCATCAAGGCTCCTTCGGAATCGCCCTTCTCCAATCTCCGCCCTTTCGGCATCCTGCCGGAAATCGTCGCGGGCCATCACCGCGTGCGGAACAAGGTTTCGAAATTCATCGCGCGCAGGCAGGGATACACCGGTTATTTCCAGCTCTACAGCGTGCCGTTTTCCAAGCTCCCCTATCTCGACTATTCCGAGAAGAAGGACATCTACGAACCCGGCGGGATCACCGGCGGACAAACCACGATTTTCGAGCATTGGCAGAAATCCGGCAAACCATGGGTGCGATCCGACTGGCGCTTGTCGGACCCGGAAAACATCGCCCACGCCCGGGCGGAAATCGAAAAGGGACAGGTCGAGCTGATCTATCTCTTCACCGCGAAACTTGATGCGGTGATGCACAAGTACGGCGTCGACCACCCGGAGGTGGATGCCGCGTTCGACCAGTTTGAAAAGAACCTCCAATCCCTCGCCGACCTCGCCTCACGACATTACCGGGATGTCAGGATCCACCTGTTCAGCGACCATGGCATGGCGGATGTGCACGTGTGCTCGGACCTCCTGCCGCGCTGGAACAAGCTCGGCTTGAAATACGGACGGGACTACATCGCCGTCTGGGATTCGACGATGGCACGCTTCTGGTTTTCCGATGAGACCAGCCGCACGACCGCGACCGCCTGGCTGGCGGCCCAGCCGGATGGCGAGATCCTCACCGACGAACGCCTCGCCGGATACGGCTGCCTTTTCCCGGACCGGAAATACGGCGAGCTTTTCTACCTGCTGCCGTCCGGCTCGCTGTTCGTGCCGTCGTTCCTCAACCAGCGCAAGGTCACGGCGATGCACGGCTACGCGCCGGAGCATCCCGACAGCGCCGCCGCCTGGATGTCGAACGCGGACACCCTGCCTGTCCGCTCCCTACCCGGCATATTTCCTGTCATGAAAGCCGCCTCGGAAGCCTGAACGACCATGTCCCGCATCCTCCATGTCCCCCGACGTTTCGCCATCGATGAATGGGGCGGAACCGAGAGCGTCATTTACAATCTCTGCAAAGAGCAGCAGAAACTCGGATTCCAGCCGGAGATCCACACCTCCCGCGCCCTGGCCCCCCTGCCTCGCGAAGTATGGCGGGATATTCCCATCCGCCGTTATCGCTACTGCTATCCATTCCTCGGCCTGTCCGAAGCGGATGTCCATGCGCTGGACAAGAAAGGCGGCAACCTGCTTTCGCTGGATCTGTTTTTCCACCTGCTGGCCGCCAAGGACGTGCGGATCTATCATGCGCACGTGCTCAAGCGCATGGGAGGTGCCGTACTGACCGCCGCGAGATATCGCAAGAAGCCTTTCGTCGCGACGCTTCACGGAAACATCTTCGATGTCCCGAAGGCGGAGGCGGCTTCCATTGTCGAAGCACAGGAAGGCCACTTCGAATGGGGCAAGCCCTTCGGAGCCATCTTCCGCTCGCGCCACCTGCTGGAAGACGCGGACGCGGTGCTCTGCGTGGGGTACTCGGAGTATGAAAAGGCAAAAGCCGCGCTCAATCACGACCGCGTCCACCACCTGCCGAACGGCGTCACGGCGGAGGCCTTCGCCCACGGTGACCGTGCGAAAGGCCGCGCGCTGCTCGGCTGGCCGGAGGATGTGATCGCGTTCGGATGCCTGAGCCGCATTGATCCCCAGAAAAACCAACTTCTCCTCGTCGAGTCGTTTGCGAACCTTGTCAGCGGAAATCCGGATCAATCCTTCCGCCTCCTGTTGGGCGGGCCGGTCACCGCTCCCGCATATCGCGAGGAGATCGTCAGCCTCATCCGTGAGAGTGGTTTGGAACAACTGGTGACCCTCCACCCGTCCGTCGTGGCGGAATCCGAACTCCACCAGAACCTGCTCGCCGCACTGGATGCCTTCGTTCTTCCGTCCCGGCACGAACCCTTCGGCATCGTCGTGCTGGAAGCGTGGGCCGCGGGATTGCCGGTCATCGCCTCGAATGTGGGCGGGTTGCAGATGCTGGTGTCCCATGAGAAGGACGGTCTCCATTTTCCTCCGGGCGATGCCGCAGCCCTGACCGCCGCGCTCCGGCGGATCGCGATGGAGCCGGGACTGGGCCGCGCGCTCGCCACCGCCGGATACTCGAAGATGACCGGGCAATACACCTGGAAAGCCGTCAACGAACGGCTCGAAGAGATCTACCAATTCGCAGAAAGCCGCCACAGATGAGGCCATTTCCCCAAGCAATCTCCGTCGTCATGCGCAGCTTCAACGAGGCATGGGCCATCGGCGACACGATCCGCGAGCTGTTCGCGCAGGACTTTGACGGGGAGATCGAGCTGATCGTCATCGATTCCGGGTCGAGCGACGGTTCCATCGGGATCATCAAGGAAACCGGACGCGCGAAACTGATCCAGATTCCCCTCGGGACCTACGTGCCCGGCGTCGTTCTCAACCAAGGCGCGCGCGAGGCGAAACATGACTGGATCGTCTACCTGAACGCGGACGCCACGCCGGTCGGAAAAAACTGGCTGACCTCCCTCATCCAACCCTGCCTGGCGGATCCGAAGTTTGGCGCCGGGTTCTCCCGCCAGATCCCCCGTCCGGATTGCAAGGCGGTCTTCGCCCATGACTACGACCGCTGCTTCGGACCGGAGCGGGAGTCGAAAAACTGGGATCACTTTTTCAGTATGGTCAGTTCCATCACCCATCGCTCGGTGCTCGACGAGCACCCCTTCCGAGAGGACCTGCAATACGCGGAAGACGATGAATGGACACGCCGCCTCGCCGCCGCCGGTTTTTCCATTCCGTATGCCATCGATTCCGTGGTGACGCACTCGCACAACTACACGGTGAGCCAGTCCTACAAGCGCCTCTTCGGAGACGCGAAGGCCATGTCCGCCGCCGGAACCGCGCCGCCGGAGAAGAATCTGGTTCTCGGCTGGCTCGCGGATTCCCTGCGTGATGCGAAGTGGTGCCTGAAAAACCACCGGCTCGGCGGACTCCCCTTCGCGACGGCCGTCCGCCTCGCCCAGCGGCTGGGGCGCCGTGACGGCAACCGCGCGGGCCGCCAAGTTTTCCAACGATCCCAATCATGAATTCAGAAGTCACCATCGTCTCAGCCTGCGACCGCAATTTCCTCTGGGGAGCGTTTCTCCTGGCCGCCAGCGCCGCGAAAAATGTGCCGGGCATCCCCGTTCACATCCTGCAGATCGGGTTCACGGAGGAAGACATCAGGCTCTTCACCCAGTTTCCACAGGTCAAGGTGCTCACCCTCGACGATGGAGACAAACGCAATGTCGCCAACCGGAAATCCGAAGCGCTCTTCACCGGCAATACGGAGTACATCGCATGGCTGGATTCCGATTGCATGGTCATCGGCGACATCAGCGAAATGCTGATCCCGAAAAACGGTGAATTCCAGATCCGCCTCCGCGAGCCTTGGGAAAACGCGTGGGTCTGGCGGAACCACTACGCATCCGGCGAGGCGCGCGGCGGCCTGCCCGCATCCGTATCAAAAAAATGGCAGGAGGATGTCGGCCAGCTGGCGAACGCACGGGTGGATACGACCTGCGTCACGAACACCTTCGTGCTGCACCGCCGGCATCTCGATTTCATCCGCCAGTGGAAAAGCCAGATCGCCAAGGTGATCCCCCCGCGCCACGCGGGAGTGGTGGACAACAGCTCGCCCGCCTACTTCATGACGGACGAGTCGGTGTTCAGCTCGCTGCTTGCCTTTTCCGAGCTCTCCCCGCCGGTCGGGGAACTGCAGCTCAACCGCGACCCCAAGGCCCACGTCGCCCACTTCGGAGCCAACCCGAAGCCGTGGAAGCGCTGGCGCAAGCAGTTCCTCTACTGTCACCCCCACGTCATGGAGTTGCTGGATTGGCTGGAAAAGGAAGGCAAGGCAACGCCCCCGGTGCCTTGGTCCTTCAAGCGCTCGTCCACTCCCGCCGTCCATCTCATCGCGAATGCCGAAGCGGTTTACAAAAATTTCCGCACGCTGGTCGGCAATGTGATCCGGAGAAAATAACCCATGAAAATCCTCGTCATCTCCAACCTCTACCCGCCCCACGAAATCGGCGGCTACGAAATCATCTGCCGGGATGTGGTGGAGCAACTGACGAAAACCGGTCACGAACTGCGGGTGCTCACCTCGGACCACCGGATCGCGAACCGCCCGGAGTTCGCCCAGCCGCACGTTTCGAGACGCCTGAAAATCCATGGTTTTTTCGGCCATCCCTGGTTGCCGATCCACCGGCTGTTCAAGGAGATCGAAGCACCGAACCACCGGGCGGTGCGCGAGGAAATTGCGGCATTCCGCCCGGACGTGGTCTATGTGTGGAACCTCGGCGGGATCTCCAAATCCATCCTCCACACGCTGAGGGCATCGGCCATTCCCGTGACTTTTTTCGTTTCCGACCATTGGATCGCCCGCAGCCTTGCGGCCGATGTCTGGCTCGGTTGGTGGAACACGCCTGGCACGTTCTCGCGGACATTCCTGCGCGGCATCCTCACCGCGCTGGGGATCAGAAAACGTCTCGATCTCGCGGCCCCCACCGCCCCCACAAGCACCCTGCGTTTTGAAAACATCTCGTTCTGCAGCGCTTTCCTGCGGGATCTCACCGCGGCGAAGGGATGGCCAGTGGCTCATGCGGAAGTGATCCATACCGCGACGGAAACCTCGGTGTTCACCGTAAAGACCGACCACTCGCGTTTTGAAAAGCTTCTGTGGGTTGGCAGGCTCTCCGCGGACAAGGATCCCCTTACCGCCATTCGTGCGGTAGCGGCAGCCCACCGCGCCGGGATGACTTTCCTCACGCTGGACATTTTCGGCAACGGTGACGCCCCTTATCTGGCGGAAATCGACGAGGAAATCCGCAAGCTGGGTTTGACGGACCACATCCACCGGCGCACGGCCCTGGCCTCCGAGATGCGCGGGCTTTACTCGCAATACGACGCACTGCTCTTCACCTCGAACTGGGGAGAGCCCTTCGCCATCACTCCGCTCGAAGCCATGGCATCCGGGCTTCCTGTCATCACTTCGCTGGATGGCGGACAGGTCGAATTGGCGCGCCACGGCGTCAACTGCCTCGTCGCCGAAGCGGCGAATCCCGACCTTTACGCGACCAGCCTCGCCGAACTCGGAGCGTCGCCCGAACTCCGCGCATCCATTTCCACCACCGGTCTGGAGGAAGTACGCAACCGGCTGGACATCGCCCCCATCACCCGCCAGATCGAGGCATTGCTTCTCAAGGCCCGCAACGCATGAGCATCCTCTTCTATGACGACAGTCCTGTTTTCGGCGGCCATGAGGTGATGAGCCTTCTCGGCCTCGAGGCGGTATTGGCGGATTCTCCCCATCACGTCCGTTTCCTCGCCAGTTCGGCAAATGAAAAGCTCTGCGAAAAGGTCACGGCCCTGACCGCCCGGCATCCGCAGCTTGTTTTGGAAAAGGTCGATTGGCAGTCCTCCAAGCTTGAGGCGCTGCGCAACCGGCTCCAGCCCTCGCGTGTCACGAAACTGGCGGCCAGATTCCGGGAGATCAATCCCTCGCTGGTGGTCGCCATCCAGGGAAACATCGAACATTCGTCGCTCTCCCTGCTTGCCGCACGCCGGGCGGGAATCAGATGCGCGAGCTACATCCCCGTGCCCCACTCGAATGCGGAAATGGGTGCGAAGCTCGGGGCGCTGAGGGATTTTTTCTGTTCCCATGTATTCAAGCTTCCCGATTCGTTCATCACCATCACCGATGAAATGGCCAGGCTTCTGAAAGCTCAGGGAGCCACCGTCCCGATCCATATCGTTTATAACGGAGTCGATACCACGCGCTTCCACCCGGGTGACGCATCGGCCGCCTGTGACGAACTCGGACTGCCACCAGACAAGACCCGCATCGGAGTCATCGGGCGGATCGAATTCCGCCAGAAGCAGCAGCACCTTCTCGTCGAAGCCGTCTCGGCGGACGCATCGCTCGTCCGGACCTGCCATCTCGTCTTCGCGGGGGATGGTCCGGATCGGGAGGAATTGAAAACCATGCTCCGGCAGCGCGGCGTCGATGGAACCGTCCTGCCGTGGTGTGATCCGGCACGGCTGTATCAGGCGCTGGACGCCTTGGCCATTCCCTCCCGCTACGAAGGACTGCCCCTCGTCATGCTTGAGGCCCTGTCCTCCGGCACCACGGTCCTGGGAAGCGACCGTGATGGAATGAAGGACCTGCTGCCGGCGGATCGCCGCTTCGAACCGAACAGCACCAGCGCGCTGACCGCCGCCATCAACCGCTTCATCGCCAACGGAAAATCCTCCCCTCCGCCGTCGCTCGTGGCCAGGGTCCGCGAGACCATGTCTCTGACCTCGTTCAGCCGTGATTTCTCCAAGACCGTTTTTTCCCTGATGCCGTGATTCACGCGAGCCGACACGCCCCGCCACCGCATCCTCCCCGCGGCGGTCGTGTTCCACGGATTTCCTAACAAAAAATCAGGTGGAAATCCGCCGGGGATCTCATTCAGGCTTGCAAAAAGCCGACATGGCCGTTCATCATTGGCTCATCCACAATAAGAGCGACCATTTTTATTCCGAAGACTCCCCGTTCGGACAGAAAGGCCCGGCCAACGACCCACTCGGCCCGGACCGCTCTCCGGCTCCCCCAGTCATGCGTTTCCGTTTCCCGCTTCCACTAGATCCCTTCAGGCTTATCGCCGGAGCGTTCTCCCGATGGCATTGGGTGATGGCCGGGGTGTTGATCTTCGGAATTCTCGGAGTGTTTGCCGGAATCAAGCTGACACACCCCACCTACACGATCTCGGTTTCCCTGATCAAACGCCGCGTGCCGCAGACCGTGCAGAGTTCTGAAAACGGCCAGGCGTTCCGCCCCGTCGATCTCAACGACGCCACCCTGCTGGCCACCCTCCACGCGAACGAACCTCTGGATCTCGCGGTGATCCGCGCGCGCAACGGCCTCGTTCCGGGAATGGCGAAAGAACACATCGAAACCAGCCAGTTGGAGGGTACCGATATTTTCTACATCACCTATCACTCCCCGTTCAGCCCCCGCGACGCGCTGACGTTCAGCGGAATATGGGCGGAGGAGATCAATGCCTACACGAAGCGGCTGCAACAGGCGGAGGCGCTTGAAGTCCGCGCCATTCTTCAGAAAGAGGTGAGGGCGCTTGAAAAACAAATCGAGGTCGCGACCCTGAACCTCTTGGAATATGCGCGGGAGAACAATTTCTTGGGTGGAAATTCGCAAGTGGCGGCGGAATTCGGCAAACTCTCGCAGATCGAACTCGAACTCGAAAACGCCCGGACCCTGGCCGGCTCCAAGGAAAGCCAGCTGGCCAATCTCAACGAACAGATCCGCCATCAAAGCCCGATCGAGTATCAGCTCAAGATTTCCAAGGACGAACTCGCCGCCCTGCGCGCCACCTACACGGATGCCAACCCGCTCGTGCAGGCCAAGCTCCAGAGTATCGAATATCTGGAAAGCCAGATCAAGCTGCTCAGCGAAAGCGCCAAGGGAGATCTCGGCTCCTACACCGGTACCCCTTTGGGAAACCAGATCTACCTCACCATCATCGGGCTCAAGAACGAACTGCTCGAATCGAAGAACAGGGTCGTGTCATTGGAAAAACTGCGGGCGGCCACCGCCAAGCGACTGAGCGAATTTCCCTCGATCACCAGCGGCTACAGCGCGCTTGAGAAAAAACGTGACGCCCACATCGAAGGACTCTCGCTGATGAGCAACCGCCTGAAGGAAGCGGAAATCTTCGCCACCGGCGCACCTGGATATTGGCAGGTTTTCCAAGCGCCCGACCCCCGGTCCATCCTGCAATCGTCGCTCGTCAAGCTGCCGCTCATGATGGGTGGCGCGGGCGGCGTCTTCGGTGCCGGACTCGTCGTTTTCATCACGCTCCTGATCACCCACCGCACCCCCCGCCGGTCGATCATCGAATGCTGCGCGGCCACACGGGCTCCGCTCATCGCCAGCCTTCCCACCTCTCCTGAAGAAGATGCCCGGGAAGCGGTCGAACAGTTCTGGATCACCCACCTGGCTCCCCGCCTGCATGAACACGATCCCCTGCTGTTCTGGACCGCGGCGCTGAATCCCGAGGATGAGCGGCGGCTCTGGACATTGCTGGCATCCGAAATTCAAAAAGACACCGGCAAACCCGCCAGGATTCTGGATCTCACGCCTGACACGCTTTGGGACGGCAACGCCGCATCCGCGGACATTGAGTGGTCCCGGCTCGCCGACCATCCCACCCGGGAATCGCTGCCAAATCTGGTACGGGCCGCCTCGCTGCCCCACGGAGAGGAGCGCGTTCTTCTTTCCCAAGTCAGGCACTGGATCGCCGTGGTCGAGGGACAAAAAGACTCGCTCGCCGTTGCAACCAAGCAACGTCCGATCACCGAAGCCTATCTGCCTCCGTGCGAAGGAACCCTCGCATGGATCGAACGCCCGAAAGGCAAGATCCGCCAGTCCGGCGACGCCGTTTCCCTTCTTCTCGCCAAACGTTTCTCGTGAATCCTTCCGTCATGAAACGCGTGTTTTCAGTCGCCCTGCTCCATCTCATGTCCTTGGGCGTGACGATGGGAGGAGATACGGGATCGCCCGAGCCCTCCGCTCCCCCTTCCGCTCCCGAGGCACCCGCAGGGAAAGGCAACGCTCCCGGAAACATGGCGAAACTCTCTCCCATTTCATGGCGGACCCGCTACGAACTCGGGCCGGGAGATGTGATCAATTTCGCGCTTTTCGGCCGTCCGGAACTGGATCGCCCTGGCTTCCGGATCGCACCGGATGGCACGATCAGCTTCCTGCAGGCACAGAACATCAAGGTCGCCGGCCTCACCATCGACGAAGCCCGCCTCGCCATCGAGCAGGGACTCACATCGAACTTCCGCTCTCCCCGGGTGATCATCACCCCGCAGGAAATCGCCTCCAAGCGCTTCACCATCATGGGCAAGGTCCTCGACCGGGGGATCGTCACCTTGGAACGCCCGATCACCCTGGTGGAAGCCATCGCGAACGCCGGCGGCATCGAAACCGGACTGTACGAGCAAAACACCGTGGAACTCGCGGACCTGGACCGCTCGTTCGTTTCGAGGAACGGCCAGCAGTTGAAGATCAATTTCAAGCAGTTGCTCAGGGATGGGGACATGAGCCAGAACGTGGAGATCGAGCCGAACGACTTCATCTACCTCGCCTCCACCATTTCCAACAGCTATTACGTGCTGGGGGCCGTTGGAAACCCCGGCGTCCAGGGGCTCACCGCGGACGCCTCCGTGGTATCCGCCGTCTCCCGCCGCAGTGGCTTCACCGACCGGGCCTGGACGGACAGGGTTCTGGTCGTCAGGGGCAGTTTCAGCCAACCACAGACCTTCGTCGTCAGTGTGAAGGACATTCTCGCGGCGAAGATTCCCGACTTCAAGCTGCAGCCCAAGGACATCGTCTATGTCGCCGACCGCCCGTGGGCCACGGCGGAGGACATCATGAAACTCGCTTTCGCCGCGTTCGTATCGAGTGCTACGACCAACTGGGTCGATCTCAACGTGGACCCGATCATCAAAAATTAGAATGGCCCGTCTCCTCACGCCTCTGCTCGTTCTCGCATGGACGCTCCTTATGGGAGCTTCCTGCACGCAGACCATTCCGAAATCCCAGTTTGATGCCCGCGCGCAGGACAAGACGGTCAGAAACCTGCAGTTCACCAACGTGAAGGTGAAGCGCACGGTCGATCCAAAACTGCTGATCCCGCCGGATGAACCCTATCTTCTGGGCCCCAGTGATGTGTTGGAAATCGAGATCGCGGAAGTCACGGGCACTCTCGCCCGCACCTTCGTCATGCCGGACGGCATGGTTTACTACAACCTCGCCGGAGGCGTCCGCGCCGAAGGTCTGACCCAGACGCAGTTCGCCGAAAAACTCCGCGAGGCGCTCAAGAAGGACTACACCAATCCGGTTGTGAACGTCAGTCTCGTGGAGGTCCGTTCACGGCGCTACTGGATTCTCGGCCGCGTTTTCAAGCCGGGCCTTTATCCGCTCCGCCAGCCCACAACATTGCTGGAGGCCATTTCCGGTTCCGGCGGACTCTTCACCGCCCGACTCACCGGCACGACCCAGGAGCTGGCGGACTTGTCGAACAGCGTGGTCATCCGGGACGGTGACATCCTGCCGGTCAACTTCGACAAACTCGTTCGTGAGGGCGACACCTCGCAGAACATCTATCTCCGGCACAACGACTACATCTATCTGCCATCCGCCACGGGCTCCACCGTTCTGTTGCTCGGTGCCGTGGCCGCACCACAGGCGGTCGGCTACATGGACTCGCTCACCTTGGTGGATTGTATCGCCCAAGGCAAGGGACCGGCCCGTGACGCCTATCTGGACCAGGTCGTCATCGTGCGCGGCACGCTGGACAATCCCAGCGCGTCGATCGTGAACCTCAGGGCCATTCTCACCGGTAAGGAGACCGATGTCCTGCTCCAGCCGGGCGACACCGTATGGATTCCGAAACGGCCTCTCGGCCTGTTGGAAACCACGGTGAAGCTCATCTTCTCCGACGCCGCGCGCACAATCACCGCAGGAGAAGGTGCCCGCGCTGTCGGCAGCGACCGGAACCCGGCCATCACCCTTCCCCTGACGCAGCCGCCACAACCGTGACCGGCATGATGCGGTGACCGGATTCAGGAATGCCGCTCCGAAAACGATACATCACGGTTTGAACCGCTCCGCGTCCGTTCCGGATCACCTTCCCCGGCGCACATCCCACCACGCCCGCAGCCGTTCGCCGTGGAGTGAACGGGCCTCCTTGTCACCTGAAAGAACTGCCTTGATGAGGTTCTGGAACGTGCAGCGCGCGCCTAGCCAGGCGGGACGCAGTCCATTCCTGCGGGCGATCAGAAACGCGCTGCGGGCAAGCTCGTGATGCCGGTCGTTGCTGGAACGGAGATAGTCGAAAGGGAAATCCATTCTTCCGCACAGGTGACCCAGGCGCAGTTGGCTGATGGCCCACGCATAATCTTCGGATCCCTCCATCGTCTCGTCAAACGGGGTCGCCTGCCAGAAGGAGTGACGCAGCATTCCCATGCTGTTGGAATAGATGGATCCAACCTTCAGCCCCTTCGCCCGCATCTCGTCCCACGAAATCGCATCGCTGTAGTAAGGATCGTCATCCCATTTGGCGCTCACACAGGCCATGGCCGGATTGGCCATCACCGCGACCATCCTTTCAATCGTATCCGGCGACAGCAGGACCGTGTGCGAGCTGAGGACGACAACCAGCTCCGAACGGCAGTACCCGAGGCCGAAATTCAGGACCTTGGGGTGACTGTATGGCGCATCCCAGGAAACCACCGTTCCTCCCGCCCGGCGGATGATTTCCGCCGAACCATCGGTGGAACCTGTGTCGACTCCGATGATGTTGGTGGGTGGATACGTCTGGTTTTCAAGATGTTCAATCACCCGTGGAAGCGTTGCCGCGGAGTTTTTAAACCGGATCAGGATGTCAACCGTTGCCGTGTGGTTCTCGCTCATGGGAAAATTGACTAACTGTTCTGCAATGCCTTCGCTCTGGCTTTTTCGCGTCTCCGCCACCATTCGGCGCGGGAAAGAATGCCACAGAACATGATCCAGGTGGTGAGATTTTTCGTTTGGGTCAGCACCCGTTCGACCTGTCCGTGGAAATAGGTGATCGTGAGCGCCACCAGCATGCCGAAGAAGAACAGCCCGAGCGGGGTCCTCCAGAAACAAATCGTGGCCCGTAGTCCGTGCCACAGGGTCACCAGGATGAATATCATGAAAGCGGAGAAACCCAGCAGGCCGGTTTCCGCGAGAAGGAGCCAGTAAAGGCTTTCGGTAAGCGGATTCCTCATGAAATTTTTCGTATAGATCGAGCGCCCCCGTTCACGCTCCCATTGCTCGAGAATCTCCGAATATTTCACGCCGAGCGGCCGGCTGTTCGCCAGGCCGAAGTTGTTCCAGCCGACTCCCACCAGCGGCCGGTCCCGGAGCAGCGCCGCGGACTGTTCGTTGAGGGCCCAGCGGAGGTCGTTCTGCGGCGAGCTGTCCACTCCCATCCGCGCCATGAAGGTGTCCGCGGCGATCGCCATCACCACCATCCCCCCGAGCGCGCCAATGATACTGAGCGTCACCCTCCGTCCCGTGATTCCCTGCACGAACGAGCCGAGCATCACGATCACCGAACCGATCGCGAACGCGGCCAACGAGGCACGCGACACGGACAACACCACCACCAGTCCGGCCGAGGCGAACGCACAAAAACAGAGCACCACGTCACGCATGGAGGTCTCCTTCGAAATGGCCAGGCCGAGGATGGGGAACGCCAGCATGTAGGACCACATGGACATCGGATTCTGGTGCTCGAACCAGCCCATCACCCGGAATCCTCCGAGGACGTAACGGTTCCACAGGCACACCAGCATTTGAAGAATGAGGGCGATGGCAAAGCCCCTCATCACGGCCTTGACGTCACGTTCGTCATGAATGGCCGCGAACACACCGAGGAAAACGAACGCCATCTTCGCGAACTTGAAGGCCGGCATCGCCGCATACAGGGGATTCATCGCGTTGGGAATCGACATCATGCACACCGCCACCCAGAGCCCCCAAGCCCACATGGCTGGCGGCAGGAACGTGAAATCCTTGCGTTTTTCAAGCAGCGCTCCCAATGCCAGACCGATGCCGATCGCTTCGATGAAATTGAACTCAAATCCTCTGGCATGTCCCCGGTAGCTGTCGATGGAATACAACATCAGCGTGAAGTCCGATGGCGGGCGAACCAGCCACCATGCCATGAAACCAAGGGTGACCCTTCTGGCAAAGTCCTTGCCGTTGAGATACATACCCAACAGGGGGCCCAGCCCGAGATAAACGAAGGCGATTACCAACACCTTGATGATCGTCTTCAAGACATCCATATTCCTGTGGGAAATTCCAACAGTTGTGGTGGCGGCTGGCGAGCTGATATGGTAGGTATTTTGATTTATCCAGCGGCCGCACTTGCTTAACGTGGCGGCGATCATCTAAGTTCCCTTAACTAGGAGACACGCTCTTTCCCATGGATTACCCGATTTTCCTTACCGGACTCTTTTTGCTGATTTCAGCCTTGGGAAGCCTCTTTCACTTCCAAAAAGACCGCCTTCCCACGCGTTGGCCACTGTTCGCCGTGGCACTGGCCACCTTGGGCCTGAAACTCTGGCTGCCCATCCTGGCCTTTGCGTTCGCCCCGGGAGACTGGGTGACCCTTGCCGACACGCTGCTCGGCACCGTCTACGCCACGGCGCTTCTTGGTTTCACCCTTTCGCCCCTGGTCGGCCAGAAAACATCGGTTTTTGTCGCGAAGTTCGCCGCGATGATCGCGATGTTCGCACACCTGTTCATCGTCGGAGCGAAAGGCCCCCCGTCCCTCCTGGTCGTCGTCCCCCTCATTGCCGTCAGCTTCGCCGGAGGATGGAAATCCGCCACAAGTGGAAACAAGCTTTCACAATCCAAACGGATCCTCCCGCCGTGGGTGGCGGCGGTCCTGCTCTCCGCCGTGGCCGCTGTCGCCATGATCCCGGATGCCGTGCAAACCACGTTCGACATCGAGGGACGGCATTTTTCCAATGACCGGATCATGGTGCTTTCCGCCCTGGCGGCGGGGACGATTTGCAGCATCGCCTTGTGCGTCACCCTCTGGCGGATCATCTACCAGGACAACCGCCGCCAACTGTCCCGAAGCATGCTCCGCCGCAGGCGGATCAGCACCACCGCGATCCTCCTGGCCGCCGCGTTCACCGCGGTCAACGGCGCATGGCTTGCCCACTGGCTGGGAAACCAGGTCAGCAACGAACAAACCTCGACGCTGCTCAGCGCCTTGCGGCTGGGCGCGAACCATATCGATCCCGTACGAATCCAAAGCCTGAAGGGAACCAAGGATGAAATCCAAACCAAGGACTATGCCGCCATGCGGTCCACCCTGCTGGAGGTCCGCGAAGCGCTGCCGCAGAACCGCTTCACCTACATCATCGGCAAACGGAATGGAAAAACGGTTTTCCTGGTGGACGCGGCCGACCCCGGCAACTCGGCGGACTTCTCCCCTCCCGGACAAGTGGTGGAGGGAGATGTGTCGAAGTGGGATCCAGCCTTCAAGGGACGGTCGATTTTCATCGGCCCTTACAAGGATGCGTGGGGAGTCTGGTTCACCGCGGTGGCCCCCATCTTCGATGCCCGAGGAAGACCGGTGGCTCTCCTGAACGTGGACTATGACGCATCGCTGTGGCTCCAGCCCATGGCGGGCCGGCGGATCGCCGCCATGGGGGTGACATTGTCGGTCGCCGCCCTGCTCGTCGTGCTTTTCGCCTTCCATCTGATTTCCATCGAGACGGCCCGGCGTGTGGAAAGTTTGTCCGAACGCTTGTCCGATGCCATGACCGCGGCCGAATTCGACACTTGGGAATACTTCCCGAAAAGTTTCCAGCTCAACGTCGGCGAACGCATTTCCTCCACCTTGGGCCTGAGCGGCTCAAGCCTCCCGCTCCGGACCCTCTGGCGCCACACCCATCCTGAGGATCGCAGGCAGCTTTTCGATCTGGCCCGTGAAAGGGAATCATCGGAGGCGGAAGTCCGGTTCAAGGATACGACGGGCCGCTGGCTGTGGTTCATGCTGCGCGGCCGTGTGGTCCAGAGCCACCCTGACGATCCGCTGCGGCTGGTGGGCACGATCCTCAATATCGACGATCGACAACGTTCCCGACTGGAAATCGACAGGCAACGCCGGTTCGCCCAGCAGGTGATGAACTCGGTCCCGAACGGCCTCGCGGTCATCACCGCGGACGGCGTCGTCTCTTATGCGAATCCGGCCTTCGCCCGTCTCGTCCGCAGCGGACCAAGGCCGCTGGAAGGAGTTCCCCTCGCTTCATTGGTCGAAAACGCGACCCTCTCCCCCACCTCCGGCGGCGCGTTTGAAGCGATGCTCAACTGTTTCGAGGGGAATCCCGTTCCGGTGCAGGTATATCAGGCACCGCTGGACGACGCCCGGCGGAATGACGGCTCCATTCTCGCGATCGTCGATCTATCTTCAGCCAAGGAAGCCGAGCGCGACCTCCTCCGAAGCCGTGCAGAGGCCAAACGCCTGGCACTCGTCGCCAAACGCACGGACAACGCGGTGGTCATCACCGATGCCACCGGACATATCGAGTGGGTGAACGAAGGTTTCACCAAAATCAGCGGCTATACCCGCGACGAGGTGATTGGAAAAATCCCCGGCGCTTTTCTGCAACATGCCGATGAAAATCCCCCCGCGAAGGCCTACATGAGCGAGTGCGTGAAGGCGGGAAAGGGGTTTGAAACCGAGATACTCAACTACCACAAGTCCGGCCGCGCCTACATCGTCCATATCGAGTGCCAGCCGCTGGTGGACAGCAAGGGGATTCTCACAGGCTTCATGGCCATCCAGCGGGACATCACCCACACACGCCGAACCAGCCACCTGCTGGAGGCCGTGTCTTCCATCAGCACCACCCTGCTTTCCGAACGGATCGGATCCTCGGTCTGGAGCACGATTTTGAAAGCGTTGGGCACGGCGGCGAATGTCGACAACTGCCGCCTGATGAAATGCCACCCGTTTTCCGGCAGCGATCTTCTTCATGTCAGCGAGATCGCCTCATGGAGCGCCCCGGGATTGCCGGAAAACTCCGGCCCGGCACTGGTGGACCGGCCTTTCGAAAAATCCCCATATGACCGCTGGTATCGTGAGCTGGGCGCGGGCAGGGAAATCCATGGCCTTGTCAGCACCTTCCCCGAAGGGGAACGCCCGGGGTTGGAAGCCAGGAAAATCATTTCCATCATTGTCGTCCCGATCATGGTGGCGGAAAAACTGTGGGGATTCCTCGGTCTGGAGGCATGCAACGAAGAACGGGTCTGGGAAGATTGGGAAATCTCCCTACTGCGGTCCGCGGCGGCGAACATCGGACTGCGCCAGGTCGCCCAAAACGAGTCGGACGCCCTGGTGCTCGCACGTGACGAGGCGCGCAACGCGGCTATCGCCGCCGACAAGGCGAATCTTGCAAAAGGCACTTTCCTGGCCACGATGAGCCACGAAATACGCACTCCTCTGAACGCGGTCATCGGTATGGCATCATTGTTGGAAACCACCTCGCTGAACGCCCAGCAAAAGGACTTTACCGGAACCATCCTGAACTCCGGCAACTTCCTGCTCGAACTGATCAATGACATCCTTGACTACTCCCGGATCGAGAACGGTCACATCGATCTGGACAACTCCCCTTTCGTGCTGCCCGAGGTCTGCCGGGAAGCGTTTGATGTGGTGAGGGTGGGTGTCGCCGGAAAGGAAATCGAACTGATCGCCCGCATCGAGCCGTCGGTTCCACACCGGTTGACGGGCGACCGCGCCCGGATCCGCCAGATCCTCGTGAACCTCCTTGGCAACGCCGTCAAATTCACCGCGCACGGTTTTGTCAGTCTCACGGTGGACGGCACCCTGATGCCTGACGGACGGTGGATGCTGACGTTTGAGGTCCGGGACTCCGGTATCGGTATCTCGCCGGAAGCCCTCACCCGCCTTTTCCGCCCCTTCACCCAGGAAGACTCCACCACCACCCGTCGTTTCGGAGGTTCGGGACTCGGTCTGGCCATCAGCAAGCGTCTCGCGGAACAAATGGGGGGCGACATCACCGTGGACAGTCTCAGCGGACGCGGTTCCACCTTTGTCGCCTCACTTTTGCTTGAATCCGCCGCGCCGGACACCGGTTCCGCCCCACCGGCTCCGGAATTCCCTGTGGGCAAGATCCCGCGCATCCTCATCGTGGATGACAATCCGATCAACCGACGCATTCTGGAAGAGACCTTGGCCAACTGGGGACTCGCCTGCCATTCCGCGGAGGGAGGTTCCGAGGCGATCCAGACATGGAATCTGTCAGGACCCTACGATCTGGTCATCACGGACCAGCACATGCCTGAGATGGACGGCGTGGATCTCACCCGCTACCTCCGCACACTTCCCCAAGCCAGGAACACGCGCTTCATCCTGCTCAGTTCCGAAAGCAACTGTCCTTCCGACATCCGCGCCCTCTATGATGTCGTCGGCTCCAAGCCTATCTGGCCGTCGTCGCTTCACGACATGATCTCCCGCCAGTTTCCCGGCGGTGTTCCGGAATCAAACCACAGTGCCCAGACGGTCAATGGTTCGGACTCCCAACGCCTCTCCGATCTCAAGGTGCTCGTAGCGGAGGACAACCTGAACAACCAGAAGGTCATCCGCCTGCTCTTGAAACGCCTCGGAATCGAAGCGGACATCGTTTCAGACGGCAGCCAGGCGGTCGACGCCGCCACGGCAAGGGAGTACGACGTCATCCTGCTCGACCTGCAGATGCCCGTCATGGACGGACTTCAAGCCAGCAGGAGCATCCGTCTCATTCCCCTTCAGAAACGTCCGCACCTCGTGGCCCTCACCGCGAACGTCTTCCAAGAAGACCGGGATGCCGCCAGCGCCGCCGGCATGGATGATTATCTGGCGAAGCCCATCACACTGGACCGCTTGCGTGACATGCTCACCACCGTAGCCACCACGATTCATCAACAAGACTGACACAAACCATGGATTCAGAACCCACCACATCCTCAGACTCATTATTGGACGTAAGCCAGTTGGACACGTTCGTCATGCTCGGTTATGACGAATACTCCGAACTGTTGGGCGACGTCAGGAGAGAGGTGCCCAACTACTTCACGGTAATTCACGGGGCCATCGCATCAGGCGACTCCAAAACGTGTTCCGCGGCCTGCCATTCCTGCCGGGGCATGCTCTCCTATTTTGGCTGTGTCGTCCTTAACAACCTCCTCGGCGGCCTCGAAAATGGTCCCTTGCCCGACAAATCACAAGCGGATCCCATTCATGACGAGCTCCTTACAACGTGGAACAACTCCCTCAACGCGCTGTTGGGATGGGAAAAAACCGTCCCCGACTTCGCTCCTTGAATCCCAAGCCACCCTACATCATCGCGTACAGCAAATATCTGGTATCGGTGAAAAAAAAACTTATGGTTCTCTCAAGTCCGAGCCGCACAGGCTCAACAATCCCTCACGAATCAAACCTCCCACCATCCCCCTAACATGAAAATCAATACCGCCACCTGCCTGCTCACCGCTCTGATGGCAGCCGCCCAAGTCAACGCGGCTTCCGTAGCTCCCACCTACAGCATGATCGTCAGCACCTCCGAGGGAGTCGGAGCTTTCAACTCCAGCCTCAGCGGCACCAGCGTCCAAACCTTCGACAACCTTCTCGGAGTGAGGGAAAATGTCGTGTGGGAAGGCGTTGGCACCTTCGACAAGCTCAACGTGATCAACCCGAACGTGTATGGCGGCGCGCCAAGCGCCAGCTCTCCGAACGGCACTCCATACGCTGTCGAAGGCATCGGCCAAATCGGCGTGACGACCCTCAAGCTGAACCAAGCCACTTCCTATTTCGGCCTCTACTGGTCCGCAGGTGACGCATCGAACGACATGAAGTTCTACAACAACGGCGTCCTGGTCGCGGATTTCACCACTGCGAACCTGATGGACCTGCTGCCGGATTCCTACTACGGCAACCCGATCCAGAGCGGTGACAACGTCGGTGGCAACGGTCATGAGCCATACGGCTTCATCAACTTCATCGGAGATGCCAACACCTCGTGGGACACCATCGTTTTCACCAACGGTCATGGTTCCGGTTTCGAAGCTGACAACTACACCGTCCGTGCGAACGGCTGGAATCCCGGCCAAGACGGCGGACTTCCAGGCACTCCCCTTCTCTTCCTGGAATCCACCGATGGAGAGCAAACGGTTTCGACAATCGACAATGCGACCCTCAATGGCGACAAGCTCGTTCTCGATCTGACTGGCCCGAACGGTGCGAAATCGACGCTCGACTTCGCTCCATCCGCACCAGCCGCACCGGCACCGCCGATCACCATCATCGCCGCCTTCGCATCCGTCATCGCCCTCAAGGGACTCCGCCGCAAGACGGCAGCCTGAGCCCTGACCGGGTCACCCCAAGAATCAACCAAAAGGTCGCCGTTTCAAATTGAAGCGGTGGCCTTTCCTTGTAAAATCTCATCATATGGCCTCGAACGATCCCACAACACCGTCCGCTCCTCCTATCTGGGAGAAATTCCGCTGGATACTTCCCATCCTGGTCGTGGTGCTCCTGTCCAGGTTTTCGGTAGCGAAAGATGGATTTTCCCAGCTTTCCCGACCGGTGGTCCTGTGGTTGATCGATCTCTTCGGTGGGCAGGCGACCGATCATGGTGATACCATCACCGTCGGACGTCTCGACGTGCCATGGTCGGGAGATTGCGCCGGTCTGAATCTGCTCGTCCTCCTGCTTGCGGTTGCCGTCTGGATGAACCGCCGGGAACCGATGGGCAAACGCTACTGGGTGCGGATTTTCATGATGATCCCCGCTGCGGCGATTGCGAACGTCCTGCGGATTTTCATGATCATCGGCTATCGGGAAGTGTTTTACCCCGCCATCGAGAGTCCGCAATTGCATTATTTCTTCGGCCTGGCCCTGCTTGTGCCCTTCGCGTTGCTGGCGATGCCGAAAAGCACGCGCTCGTTTTCCTCCCGCGTCTTTGAACTTCTTCACGTGGCGGCGGTGATCGCGCTGCTCGCACCGCACGCGGACGGCTCGCAAGGTGCCGCTTTGACGATCGCGGTGATCCTGGGTCTGTCCAACTGTCACATGCCGGAACGTCTGTCGCCGGCGAGGCTCGCGAGCTTCGCCCTTTGGGTCGTGGCCGCGGGAGCCATCGCCTTCGCAGGGATGGAATCATTCTGGCTGCCCTGGGTTCTGGTATGTCCTCTGGTGTGTGATCCGAAATGGCTGTTCAGCCCGGTCGGCGCACTGGTCACCCTCTCTTCCCATCGCATGGTTTACCTGATTCCGGGAGCGGAGTGGGTGGAGTGGGTCGTATGGGCGATTCTCGGTTACGCAGTTTGGACGAAATTCGGCACACACGAAAATGACACGACGGCCCACCCTTCGACGAATTCCTGGAATCGCCCGGAGAAGGCCATGATGTTCGCAACCGCGGTGCTTTTCCTGCTCCCATTCCTTTCATCCACCATTCTCGCGGGGAAAAAGGAAAACTGGGTTCCACCCACGAGCGCGTCACTTTCAGAAGTGCCTGGAGGCCAGATGGTCACCCTTCCCGGACAGAACGACAAGATCGGCCTGCTTTGGTATGACTCGGTAGGCACGGAACGGCATCACAAGCTGGAAATCTGTCTCAAATACCGCGGTGTCGAACTCACCCGCTCCAAGGATGTCGCAGACGTCTTCGACGACGGAAAGAACCACTGGATGAAGGAATATTACCTCCAGAACGGCAAGTTGATCCAAAGCCACCAGGAATACGTCATCTCCACGCTGGGGCCTGGCACTTCAGCCGGTGTTCATCTCATTCTGATCACGGACCAGTCCTCGATGAGCGCGAAGGAATTCTCCGAGGAAGCCGGGAAAATCTCTTCCCGTCTCTACGAAATGATCCGTGAGGAGAAACTGCTCCCCGGCGATACTTCGAAAGCGACCGCCAGCAAATAGGACAGGTCTCCAGATAGCCGTCCAGCCATCCCCACATGATGTCCGGCTGCCACCGGCGAAACCGTATTTACGACAGCCGCTTGAGAAGGAATACGGCAGTGCTGAGGACGACGCCTGTCCGCATCATGAGTTTTCCGTCTGTCGGAATCGCAGTGCCATCGCTGAACTTTCCCACCGTAGGTGCAGATCAGCGAATGGGTGGCGATGCCATCGATCGCCCAACCGTAGATTTCCCGGTTCGGTGCCAGAAAAGCTTTTCCGTCCGTGGATGTCATTTCTCCATGGCACCAGGGTTCATCGGCGAAAGGCTTTCCGTTGCGTTCGAATATTCCGAGAATCCCCCGATGTTGTAGGCGCGGATGCGATAGCGGAGTTTGTCCGAGGTCGCCAGCCCCGTGTTCACGAAGGTTGTCGAGGCTGGTGGAAGATCGGCGATTTCGTAGAAAATTCCGTCCCCATTGGCAGCCTCCACCCTCACTCCGGCGTGGTCGTTCGCGGGATTCGTCCACTTCAACCGGATTTCATTTTTACCGGACACTGCGGATACAAGGCCGGTGGGAGCGGCAGGCCGCGACGGTGGACGCACGCCCAAAGTCAAATTATCGAAAGCCACGCTGGAGCGCTCCTTCTCCTTGCCGTCGGCACTTGCCGCAAGACCGATGAGGACATCCTTTGACATGGATACGGAACTTTTGCCCACCTCATACCAGGTGGCTCCATCGGGGGACTGGAATGCGGAGAAAACATCACCCGTTCGCTGGAGCCGGAACCAGATCGGGAGCCATGTGTAATCATTGCCCGACTGTGATGTCATTTTGCCACCGGTCGTGGCGCGCGTGCCGAAACGGGTCTGCCTGCCTCCCACGTCTCCGAGGGTAAGGGCAAGAGCTTTCGAGCCCGGTGCGTTATTTTCCCTGATCATCAGTCCGACTCGGTTGACCGCTCCACGCCTGTCGATCAACCGGGCAGTAAGGGTGCAATCTCCGCTGAAGCCGGAGGAAACCAGATCGCATCCGTCAGAGGCACCACCGATGCCCGCGCCCGCCACCTCGATGACCATCGAGTGATTCGCCACTTGATCATACTTCACCGTCCCTCCGGATTTCGGTTTACCGAGGATTTCGTGGGTCCACTCCTTTGGCAGAGCCCCACCGGTGGCGGCGGCCGCGCTGGCAACTGAGGATTTTCCGCTGGCCCCGGCCTTGCTCAGCGCCGCGACAGCATAGAAATAAGTTTTTCCTTTCTCCACTCCGGTGTCCGTGAAGGCAGGCGTGGTCCAGTTGTCCGTCGAGTGGATGCTGATGAACGGCCCGTCCTTCGAGACCGAGCGGAACACTTCGTAGCCATGCGCCGTGTAAGCTCCCGAAGGCGACCATGCGAGATCAATACGGCCGATGCCTGCCGTCGCGGTGAGATCGAGCGGCACGGGAGGCGGCGGAAATGCCGGATAGGGCGAGGCCGAGGCGTCCAGCGTGAAGGCGAGCGTACCGTGGCCGAACACATCGATTTCCGAAGGCTCGGGCCGTCTCATCTCGGCGAAGGCCTTGATGTTCGGCGCCTGCAAGCCCCTGCGGACGACGTAGTGGTTGTAAAGCAGTTCGAAATGCGATGCGGCGAGACGTCCCTTGTAGTTGGTTGAGATGTAGGACTGGTTCGCATGATCCGAGTTCGTATAATACGTATAGGGAACGCCCTTCCAAAGCGTGTACTGAGCCGTATGTTCGGCCCCTTTCATCAACCGGTTGTCGTCGTAGCCGAAGAGGTCCACCCCTTGGTTCCACGCGGTCTGGCAGAACTCCGCGAGCAGTCCCTGGCCGCCCATGGTATGGGCCAGGTCCCGGCCCGCCTCCTGCCACTGGCCAAGTCCGCCGGGATGGACGAATGGCACCGCGTTCCTGATGCTGCCCATGCCCGGACCGTTCTTGAAATACTCCACCGCCTCGTTGAATTTTTCGCGATCATCGCACAGCACGCCGATGCCGAGCACCGCGAGCATGTTGCAGGCATCCCAATTCGCCCAACAGCGGTCCACCGGTCCTCCGCGATGGTTCTTCAGAAAATCGCGGCTCTTGGGATACCAGTGCTTCACCATGACGTCCTTGAACTTTTCGAAATCCTTCTTCGCCCAGCCCGGGTAAATCCGCAGCACTTCCGCCGCGAGCGCGAAACTACCGATGGGAATACCACTGAGATCATCACCATACGGTCGCAGGGACGTCTTCGAGGCCCAATCGTTCGCGATCCTGACGGCGCAGTCACCGTGACTTTTCTCACCGGAGATATACCAGCGCAGCGCGTTGTAATACATCGCCGTGGCATCATCCTGCGCACGCTGGCGGGTACGCAGGTCCGGCGTGGGCCTGGCCTTGTAGGTGTCCTGCGCCTTCGGATCCTTGATGAAGAGATTCCAGCCATCGATCCACGGATGCTCACGGGCGGCGACCTTGCTTCTCATGCGGTCCAGGTCTTCCTTCGTGTGCAATCCGCCCGGATGGACAAACGGCTGCGCCCGTGTGATCTGGTGACCGAGGAGCAACAGGATTGAGACGAGGACGAACAGGGCCGGGATTCTGAATTTCATGAAAGGCGGTGAGGGAAACAACAGGCGTTGCCCGAAGAAGCGGAATCGAGGGAAACAACCCGACAATGCCGCCATGGGCGGAACAATCGTCAGCTTATGAAAAGATCTGGTTCCAAGGGAAGCATGAGTATCCCTTTCCCTGTTAAGCCTCCTGCGAAATGCGTGGTTCCATCACCGCCCCGGTCTCTGAATTCCATCATCGATGATGGAGCGATCGGACTCCCGCCGATTCTCCGCCAGATTCTCGTGCAAGGCATATGGGTGGATGGGAACCAGCCCCGCCCGCCGGATCGGGTGGAAACGAAAAGCCGCGCGGCAGGATGAAACCTGGCGCGCGGCCCGCATGATCAATCGTATATCAAGCGACCGGTGGCCGCAGGTTGGTTTTCAGAGTTTGTAGTATTGCTGCCAATCCTGTCTTGCCGGGACACCTTTCAGCAATTCGTTGGCGAGCTTGTGATTGGTGATTTCCTTGGTGACCGGATCGAACTTCACCGTGGCGTTCACGCGTTGCGCGATGACGCCGATGGCCATCGCCTGGCACAAGGGGCCTGCCACCGCGAAGTTCGAGCGGCATTGTTCCTCGCCTTTGGCCGCCTTGAGGAAATTCGCAGCATGGTTGGACGGACTCTTGGGAACCTTCGGCAGCTTGGACTCCATGTCCTTCCCCTGTTCGCCGAGGATCTTCAAGGTGGAGCCGTGGCTGCCGCCCTTGAAGACCAGACCTTCCCCGTAGATGACCTTGCCGGGTGGCTGCTTCTTCGTGTCGATGCTGCCGGATGTCGGTGGCGGGATGTTCGGGTCCACCACCGCGGTTCCGAAGTTTTCCGGGAGCGGAGGCAGGTTGTTCTGGCCGTCATACCAGGTGAGTTCGACGGGCGGGAGTTCCCCGCGTTTCGGGAAGCGGAAGGCCAGGGTGGAAGCCTGGGGGAAGATGAGCGGGCTGTAGCCTTCGAGCTTGGGCTCGACTTCGGTGGGCAGGCCGAGTTGGAGAAATTCGTGCGACGTATCGAAGATGTGCGCGCCCCAGTCTCCGAGAGCGCCATTTCCGAAGTCGAACCACGAACGCCAGTCGCCGTTCGTGTAGCCCTTGTTATAGGCGTGCTGTTTGGCGGTGGCGAGCCAGACATCCCAGTCGAGCGACTCGGGCACCGGTTGTTCGGGCAGATAGCCGTCCACCTTCATGCCATGCCAGCGGCGTGAATTGTTCATGAAGGCGGTGATCCTGGTGACGTTCTTGATGATGCCGGAGTCCACCCATGTTTTGAACTGGAAATAGTTCGCATCGGAGTGGCCTTGGTTGCCCATCTGGCAGGCGACCTTGTATTTCTTCTCCGCGGCCATCATCAGTTCGAGCTGGAGGAAGCTGTGCGCCATCGGCTTCTCCACGTAAACGTGCTTGCCGAGCGACATGGCGAGCATGGCGATGGGGAAATGGGAGAAATCCGGCGTCGCGATGCTGACCGCATCGATGTCCTTGCCCATCTTGTCGAACAGCACCCGGAAATCCTGGAAGCGTGGCACCTTCGGAAAGAGCTTGAGGATCGGCTCGGTGGGCTTCGACCCCATGTCGGTGTCACAGAGCGCGACGATCTCCGCGAGACCGGTCTTGTGCAGGTCGCGCACGACGTCCGCGCCACGGTTGCCGATGCCGATGCAGGCGAGACGCACCTTGTCGCCACCCGGGGCGGCACGGAGAATGCCTGGAGCGAAGGCGAGCGCGCCAGTGGCCAGCGCCCCCTTCAGGAAGGAGCGGCGATGGAAGTCGGATTGGGAGAAAGAAGATTTCATTCAGAGTTTTTTAGGGCGTTTCGATTTGGGTTTTTGAAAACCGGAGACACGGAACACTCCGGATGACGGCTGCTTTTCCAATCCATCTTCCGGGTGTTCCGCAGTGGTTTCCCGGGTTACTTTTTCGCCACCAGGATCTTGATGTTGCGGTAGGAAACCTGGTTCCCGTGGTCCTGGATGAGGATGTGTCCGTCAGCCCACTCGCCGAATTCAGGGATGTCCTTGTATTTGCTGCCGGCGACGTGCTTGCGGTAGTCCGCGGAGGAACGCTCATATTCCACGACCTTGTCGCCGTTGAGCCAGTGTTCCACATGATTGCCCTTCACCACGATGCGGGCGGTGTTCCACTCGCCGATGGGGTTCACCTTCTTGTTCTTGTCGGCGGTGATCAGGTCATAGAGGGAGCCGATGGTACGGTTGCCGTTCTTGCCCAGCTTCGCATCCGGGTGACGGACATCATCGAGGATCTGGAACTCGAGACCGATGGCGGAGCCGACAGCGGCCGGCTTGCCGGTCACCTTGTCGATGGGCTTCAGGTTCGGCTGGACGAAGTATTTGATGCCGCTGTTCGCCCCTTCGGTGATCTTGAAATCCACGGACAGTTCGAAGTCCGAGAATCGGTCCTTGGAAATGATGTCGCCGCCACCGGTGGACTCGCCGCCGTCGCTGGCCCGCACGCTGAGGACACCGTCCTTGATGCCCCAGCCTTTTTTCGGGAACGACTCCGACTTGGCGGAGCGCCAGCCGTCGGAGGATTTTCCATCCCATAGCAACCGCCAGCCGGCGGATTTCTCGGCCGGAGTGAGGGTGTTCGGATCCGCGGCGATGGCGGGGAGCAAACTGCAAAGGAACGCGACGTTGAGGAACAATGAGGTTTTCATGTGACGGATTTGTTTACTGGAAAAAATGGCCGGTATTGGTCAAAAAATTAGTATGAATTGGATCATCGTCCGGATTCCATAACATCGGCACGCCGCTTCATGAGAAGCGCTCCGGAGCCGGAATTCCGGTCGTTTGTCAGGTGATGTCGTATCTCCGGGGGGAGTTGGAGAAGAAGGGCGGCCGGATGTTTGCTTTCCAGCCGCCCCGGATGTTTCCACGTGTTATTTCGAAGCTTTCACACGAGCGAACAGTTTGCCGCCGGATGTGGTGCTTCTTGGAATGGTGACCACCACGGTATCGAGATCCGCATTGGGCGAGTTCTCGGTGATGTCCACCGCAGGAAGCGAATCCACCGCACCAATGGTGGCGAAGTCGTTCCAGGTCACGAGATTGTCGGACCACTGGACCTTGAGGGTCACGTCGGACTCCGAAATATCGCTGCGCCGGAATGTGAGCACCAGTGCGGTGGCGTTGAGCGCTTGGGTTGGCAGGATGGAGGTGTTTGCCGCCCCCGTTCCGACAGGCACGCCGCCGAGCACGTATTCGAGGAGGTTGCTGATGCCATCTCCGTCCGGATCCTGGTTCGGCCCGTCGTTGACTCCGACGGTGAACGGATAGTTCGAAGCCCAGGTGGTGTAGCCCTGAGGCCCGGCGCCCACACGGATGCTGCCTGTGCCTGTGATGAATCCCGCGGTGTTGTTGGCGTCGTAAACGCCCTCCGGCTTCAATTCTCCATTGATGGTCAGGGAGCCGACACGGTCGATACCCGTGAAGTTCAGGTTGAGCTTGGCACCGCTGGCGATGACGACGGCAGCCGTATCGCTGAGGGCGGCCTGTCCGAGGGACAGGGTGCCTTCGTTGACCGTGGTGGCACCGCTGTAGGTCTGGGCACCGTTGAGCGTCCATGTTCCCGCACCGGTCTTGGTGACGGGGAGAGCTCCGGTGGAACCGTTCGCGATGACCGCGTTGATGATACCGTTGCCGGGGCCGGCGAGGGTGAGTGCGCGACCGGTCGCATTGGCCGTCACCAACGGAGAGTTCAACGTGAGTGTGCCCGCGTCTGAAAAGAGGGTGGTATTGCCGTTTCCAGTCCTCATCGTCACCTGGGTGGTGACCGTGATCGTATTGTTGCCCGATACGTTGCGGAGCGCACCGGTCAGGTTGCCCACACCGGCTCCCGAGATCTGGAGGTTCGCCACCACAGGTGAGATATTGCCGCTCAGCTGAAGCTCCGGAATCCGGTTGCCCCCCGCATCACCGGCGATGATGAGAGTCTTGCCAGCGGCGCCCAAGGCGTTGCTGTGGGTGAGGGACAGCACTCCGTCATCGACGGTCACGTTTCCGGTGAAGGTGTTGTTGCCCGATACCGTCCAGGTGCTGTCATTGGCTTTCGTCAGCGAAACCACGTTGAGACCGTCGCTGATGACGCCCGAAGCCTGGTTGCCCACACTGGTTCCGCCGAGGGACAGCGTTTTTGCGAAATTTCCGATACCGATCGAAACCGGCCCGAGCGTGATGTTCGCGGTAGTCGGATTGAAGGTCGTCGTTCCAACGGCTCCCGCGGAGAGGCTGAGGCTGCCGATGGTCACCCGGGGATCTCCACCGGTGACGCTCGGGCTGGCCACGACATTGAGGGTCGCGCTGGAAAGGGTGAAGTTTCCAAGCGTGTGATTGATGCCGGGGCCGGGTGTTCCCACACCGGACTGGATCGTGCCTTGCGTGCCGGCCGCCATGTCGAGGCCATAAGCCGCGACACTGGTGTTGGTGGCCAGTTCAAGGATGCCAGGAGCGGAGGCTCCGGTGGTGAATTTCACAAAGCCCTCGGTGCCGCCGAGACCGTTGGTGGATTTCAGAACCACCGTTCCCGCGCTGATCGTCTTGATTCCCGCGAAGTCGCTGTTCCCGCTCAGGACCAGCGTGCCGGCTCCCAGCTTGGTGAAAGCACCCGGACCCGTGGCGTTGCCGCTCAGGGCAAGGGCTGTTGTGGCATTCACGACCTCGATCGTTCCCGCTCCTTGCAGGGTGAAGCCGCGGTTAGAGGAAGCGTTTTCGCCGGTGTAAACCAGACGTCCGTTGTTGAAGGCCAGGTTTGCCGCGTCCGCCGATGCCTTGCCCAGGGTTCCGGCCTCGCCGGCATTGTTGATGGTGTTGATTTGAAAGGTGCCCGCATACCCGGTGGTGAAGCCGGGTTTCTCGGCACCGATGGTCAGGCTGCCATTCCAATCACTCGTGGTATTGGCAAAAACGACTCTGCCGGAATCATAGTTGATGAAAACATTACCCGTTCCGGTGATCGGTCCTCCGATGGTCAGCGACTTGATCCAGCCTGCGGTGAAATAGGCTTCGTCGGTGATGGTGATTCCACGATTGATATCGGTGGAGGTGTCCGAGTCCTGGTTCTTGAGACCGCCGGAGATCAGGCGGATGGCGTTCGGGACCACTTCGTTGGCATAACCACCGAGTGTGAAATCACTGGTTGTGCGGACCACGCCGCCATCCCTGATCGTGAGCCCTCCTTCGGATGAGTTGGAACCCGCCAGAATGGGACTTCCACCGATGACGGAGACTCCACCCAGGCCGGAGATCGAGTTGACGATGGTGGGAGTGCCCGTCCGCTTGATGGCGAAGGTGGCTCCACCCGACACGTCGATGAACGCGCCGCCCAGGGAACCATCCGCCCCGCCATCGCCAAACTGCAGGGTTCCTGCGGCGACCGCAACAGAGCCGGTGAAGCCTGTGCTGTTCGCTGTGAAAGCGACAGTGCCCGGACCGTTGTTGCGGATATTTCCATTACCGGTGATGATGTTGCCAACCACAGCGGTCCCCGCCCGGGAGAACGCGAGAGTTGGAGAAAGGAACAATTCGGAATTCACCGCGACAGGACCGGTTCCCAGGCTGCCGACAAGGCCGCCACTGCCAACCTGCAGGATGCCTTCCAAGATATTGGTCGTGCCCGTGTAGGTATTGTCCGTGGCGAGGATGGTGGTTCCTGTCCCGCTTTTCGTGAGGTTGGTGATCCCGCCGATGCCTCCGGTGCCGGACACCGTATACGTCGGCCTTGTTTCCCCGTGGTTGAACTGGACATCCGTTGGCACGACGACGCTGTTGAGAACCACCGAGGCGTTGGCTCCGGTGTCGTTGAAAGTCACGGAGTCGAGCGGATAGAATTTCTGGGCACCCGCGTTGAAGTTCGAGGTGTTGTTGTTATCCCAGATTCCACCCGTCGCACCGGACCAGACGAGGCCGAGAGGCACGGCGGTGGAGGTGAGGGTGATCGCGCTGTTGCTGCCGGTTCCGTAGCTGATGACCGGATTCACCCGGCTGCCCTGAAGCTGCGGCGGGATGTTGATCGTGGGAGTGCCGACGAGATTTCCACCATAGCGGACAAGCTCGATGACTCCGGGGGTGACATTTCCTACAGCCGAAGCGATTTCGATGGAACCGCCTGTCAGGGTGAAATCACCCGTAGTGACGATCTTCGCGGGAGTGTCACCGCTGACGTCCATTTGCAGCGAACCTGCCGAGAGGCTGATGTTTCCCGCATTCGTCTGGCCCGCGATCCGGACGGGCCCTTCGGTGAAGGAGAAGTTGGCGGTGGATCCGCCATAGGAGAGAAGCAGCGAGCCGGCGCCCGACTTCACAAACGTGCCGTTCTGCACGCTGGCCTTGATCTCCAAGGTACCGTCGTTCACCGCGAACGCACGGGAGCCTCCTTGCAGATCAAGAAGTCTCGGGCCATTCCCATTGAGGATGGTGAAGGCGCTGTTCCCCGTGGACACGACATCACCCGAAAGGTTGAACTGGTTTGCGGCGGTGTAGCCCGTTGGGGACACGGCGTCCCCGAACTGGACGATTCCATTGGTCAGAACGAGCCCACCCGCTCCCACATTGGCAGTCGAAGATGTGGTGGCCGAATTGCCGACAAACTGGAGGATGCTGTTGTTTGAAACGGACAGGCTTTGGGTCGTGAACGTCTGGCCGGAGTTGATCTGGTGGCGGCCGGAAGTGAGAGCGGTGACTCCGGTCACATTGAATCCCGAAAGACTGGAAACGGCCGCCGAACCGATGCTCAGCGAGGAGAGGGTCTGGGTCCGGTCCGCGGTGAAAGTGATTCCTCCGCCCGTCACCACGATGCTCGAGGTATTCGCGATCTGGTTCGACTGGTTGATGCGGAGAACTCCGCCCGTGAGAACGACATTGCCGGGAACGGCGACCACCCCGGTCTTGTCAAGACTCAGCTCTCCGGCCGCGACGGTGACCTGCCCGCCGAGCGTGTTGGCGGTGGTTCCGGCAAGGATGAGCTGGCTGGCACCGTTCTTCGTGATGCTGCCGGAACCGGACATGACGCCCGTGAACCGGTAGTTCACGGTTCCGACGTTGTTGGCGTTGGTATTGTTGGAAATGGTATGGATACCGTTC
The DNA here is from genome assembly GCF_016595465.1 of Luteolibacter yonseiensis. NCBI lineage: Bacteria > Pseudomonadati > Verrucomicrobiota > Verrucomicrobiia > Verrucomicrobiales > Verrucomicrobiaceae > Luteolibacter > Luteolibacter yonseiensis. The sequence continues at coordinate 1,102,460 of NZ_JAENIK010000012.1, forward strand.
CACTCCATGTTGGCCGGAACATCGAAGGTGCCGGTCGTGCCATTGGATCCGCTGCCGGTGACGAGATTGGACGTGTTATTGAACTGGAGGAACCTTGCGATGTTGAAAGTCCCCGAATTCTTCGAAAAAATCAGGCTGGAGGAATTGTTCACCGCGATCTTGCCCGCACCTCCGACGGTGAGCAGCATGGAGCCGCCGCCGTTGAGCTTGACGGAACCCTCGTTGATGTTGATGTCACCCGCGCCACTGATGGTGGTGGCCCCGAAGGTGAGCTGGCCCGGGCCGGATTTGCTGAGGTTCGCATTCAAGGCGAACGTCCCGAGGTTCCCGGCAGAAACCTCGTTGACAGCCACACCGGAGTCAACCGAGTGCGAACCCACCAAACCGTTGACCTGCCAAGCCTGGTCCGAAGGAATCACATAGTTCCCCCTCAGACGCAGTCCGATCGCCGTGAAGGAACCGTTCGCGGTGAGCCCGCCGCCGATGGTCAAGGTGTTGGCGGTGTTGGTTTGGACGACGAGCGCGTTCGTCCGCGTGCCGGTCGCACCGAAGGTGAAACTGCCAATGGTATGAGACCCATCGTCCAGAGTGAGCGTTCCGTTGGTGGTGGCATCGGCGATGGTGACATTCGCGCCGCTTGCGGGGAGACCGGGAGTCCAGTTCGTGGCGGTGGACCAGTTCGTGGTCGCGCCGGTCCAGGTGGACTGGGCCATGAGTGGAGTGCTCATGGAAACGAAAATACTCAGAATGCTCAGGCTTCGAAAGGGTTTCATAGACAGTATGTAAGGGTTGGAAGGATTTGGAGCGGACCGGGTTGGAATCATCGCCTCCGTAAAAGGACAAACGGGATACTCCCCCCGATACCGACACGATTGTTCTGAAAAGTTAGCTTTCAGCAGCCCCTCATCCGAGCCACCGAGTCCCCCGGGCGGAAATGGCTTACGAAATTTTTGTAACCTTTCGCGGGCCCCGGGCGTACTTCCGGATGAAAGCACCAATATCCATGAAACTACCTGTCCTCAGCTTGTTTTTCGCATTCCTCACCCCTCTGACCGCAGGCCAGTGGCAGCCTTCGCAAATATCATCCGGAGCGAAGTGGATGGTCCACGCGGACATCGACGCCATGCGTGAAAGCCGCACGGGCCAAGCGGTTTTCTCATTGATCGAGGCCAACCACGAGGAACGTTTTCCATCGCTCACGGCCTTCTTCACCCTGCAACCGTTGGATGAGATCCACGGCATCACCCTCTATGGAGATGGCACGCCTGAGAATTCCGCCGCACTGATCGATGGAAAATTCGACCGGCAGGGTCTTGAATCCCTGCTGCGGTTCGCGGACACAGCCGCCCAACTCACCCACGCCGGAACCGTCGTCCATTCCTGGCTGGACGATGGAGTGAGGCAGTATGCGGCATTTGCCAATGAAAACCTGCTGGTTTTCAGCAGGCAGGAAGAGGGTTTGAAACGGGCGCTCGACACACTGAAAACGCCTCCCCCCGCCGCCGAGGACAGTTTCACAGCCAACGAAAGTGGCAAGCCTCTGCTCGTCGCCAGGGCAAGGATCTCGGAAATAGGGCTGCCATCCGATCTGGCCAAGCTCGTCCGCATGGCGAAAACCCTGCAACTTGCCGCACTCGAATCCGACGGACGCTTTGTCCTGCGGGCCAGCGCGGAAACCGAAAGCAACAGCGATGCGGACCGCCTGCGCAGGATGATCGATGGCATCATCGCCTTCGCCCAGATCCCGGACGCGAAGCTGGAAGGCCTGGATCTGCGCGCCGAGCTTGACTCCGTCACGCGCGCGCCCGTATTCACCGCCGCGCTCAGCCTGCCCGTCGACGAGTGGATTCCCCTGATGGAAAAAGCCGTGGAGGAAGGAAAGAAGCTTGAGAGCCGCTGAAGCGCGCATGCCTGTGAACAGGGATTTTTCCAGCTCTCCGACTCCGTTTCCAGATGACGCCGTTCTCGTGGAACAGGCTCGCCGCGGATCCGCGGCGGCGTTCGGCAAGCTGGTCCACCGTTACAATGGGAACGTCTTCGGATTTCTCCTCACGCTCGCACGCCACCGGCAGGATGCCGAGGATCTCACCCAGGAGACCTTCCTGCTGGCATGGAAAAAATTCGACAGGTTCGATCCCGCGCAGCCCTTGCTGCCATGGCTGCTGACACTCGCCCGCAGGCAATCCATCAGCGCGTTGAGAAAAGTCCGTCCACTCCCCGCCATCCTCCCCTTTCCCGCCGAGCCGGAGCCATCGGTGTCCGCACCATGGCTGTGGGAGATGGCGAGACTCAAACTCAAGCCGGATGCCTACAGCGCCGTATGGCTTCACTATGGCGAGGAGCTGCCGGTCCGGGATGTGGCGACGATCCTGGGCAAACGGGAGATCGCGGTGAAAGTCCTGCTCCACCGTGCCCGGAAAACCCTCGCTGAAACCCTCCGTAAAAAGACCGCCTGACCACCCCACTTCGTTATCACCATGAAAGATCCGGAAACCTATCAAGAAATCGAGGACCTGCTGCGCATGGAAAAACCGCGGGTGACCGCCCCACCAGACTTGGAAGAAAGGATACTTTCCTCAATCGACGCCGTTGAACGGACCCGGAAAGCGCGGTTTTGGGCATGGTTGGTTTTGCCTGCCGCAGCAGCGGTGGGAGTCATCATGCTGCGGCCTCTCCAACAGTCGCAGCATTCCCCCGTCACACGGATCGAGCCAGTCCCGGTCGTAGAACCTCCTGTCGAAGCTCCCCATGTCGAAGCCGCCGTCAATGAGGTGGTCGCGGAAGAACGCAGGTTCACCGCCCTTTTTGAAAACCCGCTCGAACGGGAGGCCCGTGCCCTGAGGCGTGATGCGAGACGGGCGGGACACTTCCTCATCAACGCCCTGCCGTCGTTGAGTGTGGAGGCCGAGTGAGGTGGCCTGTGGTCATCCGGCGGGCGCACAACTTCCCGTGGCCATTCGGAAGAGCATGCTGAAGCGCGAACTCCGGACAACCGTCCGGCCTCAGGCGCTATCGGCCGGGCCGTTGCCGGGCGCGAAGCCTTCCTTCTCTCTGAAGAATGCCTGCTCTGGTGGCTTCAAAGGATCGCCGGAGAAAACCGGAGCACCAGACCAGTGAAAATGCCCAGTGTCCGGCGATTTTGCCACTTATTCCCGCCGGGATGAACTGGTTTCAATGCGAGTCGCGTACCAGACGCGAGCTGAAATCATCATCAACCCCCACCACTCCTGATACCATGACTCCTTTGAAAAAACTCATCACGGGCTCCACCCTCGGCCTTCTCATTCCGTTGTTTGCTCCATCGGCGGGCGCGGCGACGGTTCTTTTGGAAACCTTCGAGGGCGGCACAAATGTCTTCAACCTCCCCACCTATAACTACACCGCAAACTACACCCTTGCGAACGGACTGGCATCCCCGGGCTTCAAGTATGCCCATGGTGGCAATCCGGCGGGCGGGAACGCTGTGACATTCCAAACGACATTCAACGGCCCCACCTACAATCTCGCCACCTTGGGATATGACGGCATCGCCATCGATTCCGGAGCACTCACCCTCAGCCTGGCGGCGCAGTTCAGCACCTACGAGAGCCAGAACGACTTCGCGGTGGTGACCGTCCAGTATCTGGACTCGCTGAACGCGGCGATCGGTACGCCGCTTGCCATCGGTGGACCGGCATTCGTCGCGGCATTGTCGGGCGGCACGGGTTCCAGAGGCTGGGGAGAAGCATCGCTGTCGGGGATCATTCCCACAGGCGCGCGTTCGTTCTCCATAAGCATCACCGAGGGAAAAACCCCGCAGGGGGCCTATATCGACGGTTATGTGGACAATGTGAGCGTCTCAGTGGTGCCCGAGCCAAGCGCATGTCTGCTCGGTCTCGCCGGCACGGTGGGCCTGCTGGTCCGCAGGCAGCGCAGATCCGCCTGAACGGTGGGGGCGTCGTCGTTCTGTCCGGCGGATCAGCCTTGGGACAGGATATCCCCGGCAAGCGGCGTTCAGGCTGACGCGCTCCTCACAGCCACCGCTTGACTATCCATCTCCCGCGCCAAACGCTCATCCCGCTTGTTTTCCGATCGCCCATCTCCACCCAAAGTCGGGATACGTTTTCCTACATGGACTTCGTATGGCTCCCGGCTGATGGAAGGCGTGACCGACTACCTGCGGGCGCGGGAGCCATGGACGCTCGTCACTGAAAACGACTCGTTCGGTGAAATGGAGGCGATCCGCATCGACCGGCACTGGAACGGAGACGGTGTCATTCTCTTCCGCGCCACGCAGGAGGAGCTCTCCGCGTTCCGCCAGCGCGGCGTGGCAGTGGTCATCACCAGCACGGAGGGACCGTCGGATGGGTTTCCCCGGGTGATTCCGGACAACCACCACGTCGGGCGGATCGCGGCGGAACATCTCGTCGCCTGCGGACTGGAAAACCACGCGTTTCTCGCACGCGGGGAGACGATTTACCGCGAACAGGAATACGCTCCGGGCCTCCGGCGTTACGCGCGGGAGCGGCTCGGCGGATTCCGGGAACGCCTCGCCGAATTCGCCCGCCAGCCGTCGGTCCACTACCTTCAAGGGCGCCCGCTTTGGAAAAAGGACACATGGCGCGAGGTCGAGGCGGAAACAGCCGAATTCCTCCGCCGCCTGCCCAAGCCCTGCGGCTTGTTCGCCGTTGACGATGCGCTTGCCAGCGTGGCCATCCGCGCGGCGGCAGGGCTGGGCATCCGGGTGCCGGAGGATCTGGCCGTCATTGGTTTCGGCGATGACCCGGCCTACTGCTTCTCCTCCTCACCCGCGCTCAGCACGATCGTCTATCCGGCTTTCCCGATCGGCAGACATGTCGCGGAACTTTTGGAACAACAGATGTCCGGGAGCGGTCTCCAGACGGACAATCTCCGCACCACCGTCGCACCCGGCGCCGTCATCGTCCGCCGCTCCAGCGATACCCTTGGCACCGTCGATCCGAGCATCCAAGGCATCATCCGCCGGATACGGTTGGAAGCGCCCCGTGATCCGATCCGCGTTTCCGAACTCGTCGCGGGCAGTCCTCTTTCCCTCACCACCATCAAGGCCCGTTTCTCAGCCGCTCTCGGGCACGGTCCGAAACAGGAAATCCAAAGGGTCCGTCTCGCCCACCTCCGCACCCTCCTTCTCGAACCACGGTTTTCCTTTGCCCAAATCGCGGAACACATGGGCTTCGTCTCTTGTCATGAAATGGGACGCTTCTTCACCCGCTCGACCGGTGAGAGCCCCTCCTCATTCCGCGAACGTGAAGTGAGGAACGAATCACCGTCTCCAACCCGTCCCAGGTGGGCCGTGGTTTTTGATCTCGATGGTACGCTCATCGACTCGGAACCTCTCTACTTCGAAGCCTACCGGACGGCTTTCGCGGCCCAGGGAATGGAACTGACGGAGGAAACCTACGCCCGGGATTTCATCGGTGCGTCGAACACAGCCATCGAACAGCAGCTCATCTCGACAGCAGGTGCCGGCTTCGATGCCGCAAGGTTCCGGACCGACTGGCGCGACAGCCTCGGACAGATCCTCCGATCCACTCCCCTGCCTCCCCTCCCCGGCGTGGTCGCCTGCCTGGAAGCGCTCTGCGAGCGGTCCGTTCCCCTCGGCATCGCGAGTTCCAGCGACGTGGCGGACATCGACACTTGTCTGCATGCCGCCGGACTGGCGGGCTATTTCTCCGCCCGGTCAGGAGGCGACGAGGTGCCGCAGGGCAAGCCAGCGCCGGATGTTTTCCTACTCACGAGCCGGCGCCTCGGAGCCGATCCCTCCATCTGCCTCGCGATCGAAGACAGCGAAAGAGGCGCCGCCGCCGCCACCGCGGCAGGAATGAAGGTGGTCCGGGTCGGGAACAACCCGGGAAACGAAGTTCCCGGATCCCGATCGATCATCCGGATTTCCTCATTGGAGGACATCGACTGGCATGCGTTCATGCCGTTTCCGGTCTCTTAGGTTCCGGCGAAATTGCCCAAGATCCGTCGCTTCTGCCCGTTGCCGTCGTTTTTCCTCCCACCCAGTGTGAAGGAAAGATGATCCTCAAAACTCTCTCCAACATACGACATCTCCTGGTTTCCATGGCTTTGGCAGGAAGCGCCTGTGCGGCCCCGGCCGTCAGCCTCAGCAAAACAAGCTATGAACCCGGTGAAAACATCACGGTGAACTTTTCCGGCGGCCCCGGAAATACCAAGGACTGGATCGGCATCTATTCCCCGGGGATCACTCCGAGCGGCAATCCGGTTTCCCTGCTGTGGTTTTACACCAATGGTACGAAAACCGCGAGCGGGAGCTTCCCCTCGGGTTCGGTGACCTTCAATAATCCGACCTTGGGGGCCGGCACCTACGGCGTCTACTTTCTCGCCAATGACGCCTACGGAATCCTCGCGGGCCCGGTCACCCTGACGATCGCCAACAGCACCCCCTCCACCTGGCGGACTTCCTCCATCCGCCTCCGTCATGCGGTTGCCGGCACCGCTTATTCGGCGAAGATCTCGGCATTCGCCACCCCCGCCACCGTCCGCAGCTTCACCAAGGTGGAAGGACCGTCGTGGTTGAACGTTTCCGCGGCGGGTGTCATTTCTGGAACGCCAGGCATCACGGACGCCGGGATCCAAACGGCACGCATCCGCCTCGCTGGTGCTGCGGGAGTTCCGACCGCCGACATTCCGCTGACGTTTGAAGTCTTCCCGGCAGGTCAGGAGCATATCTCCCGGCTCAAGGTAATGAGCTACAACGTCTGGAAAGAATGGTCACAGGTGAAAGACGGGTTTCAAAAAGGGGTGAATTCCATCCTCCAGGCGGATGCGGACATCGTGGGTCTTCAGGAATCCTCCGCCACCCAGGCGCAGGCGCTTGCCGATGAACTCGGCTGGTATCGCGCGACAAGCGGCACCGGCAGCACGCAGGTGGTCAGCCGTTATCCGATTGTGGAGAACTTCAATGCCGGGATCGGCGTGGGAGCGCGCATCCGCGTGGCCACAAGTCCGGAACGTGACATGGTGATGCTGAACTGCCATCTGGATTATCTCTATTACGGACCTTACGCCGCCCGTGTCGCAGGAGCAACGCCGCAGAGTGTTCTGGCGGAGGAAGCACGCTCGGCCCGGGATACCCAAATGGCCGCCGTACTCCAGGCAATGACCTCCCGCCTCGCTGCGGCGGACCAACTGCCTGTCGTGTTGACCGGTGACTTCAACGTGCCGTCACACCTCGACTGGACCGCCGCCACGGCATCCAGCCACGGCGGAGTCGGCCCGGTCGCATGGCCGGTCAGCACGCGCATCCACGCCGCAGGTCTCCTTGATTCGTTCCGCATCGCCCATCCGGACCCCGCTTCCGATCCGGCCAATTCGTGGTCCAGCATCCACAAGGGCACCGAAGCGCAGGACCGCATCGACTTCATCTATTACAAGGGCAAGGCATTGCGGGTGCTGGACTCCGAGATGTTCGCCACCGCGGTGGAAACCAAAGTGGGAGCCTGGGGCACGGATGTCACCCCCGTCCTCAACAACACCTGGCCATCCGATCACTTCTCGATGGTCACGACCTATGCCCTCGCCTCGGCGGATACCGATGGAAACGGCGTCAGCGACGCATGGGAACAACGCTGGTTCCAGTCCCTCGGCAGCATCCCCCAAGGCGATGCGAACAACGACGGCCTGAGCAACCGCACATCGATGCTGCTCGGTCTGCCGCCTGTCGGGGCATCCGGCCATGCCGTGGAATTCTCCCCGAGCGCGACGTCCGCCGTGCCCGACCTATCCTTCCATGTTTCCGACCTCGCGCTGGGCAACGGGCTGCGTTTGCAACGTTCGGAAAATCTCACGCAGTGGACCACGGTCTGGTCATTTGATGAAGATCCATTGTTGAAGAGTCCCACGCTGTCGGTCATCGAGCGTCTGTTCCCGGCACGGTGGAAACTGCATCTGCGGAACCTCCCGGCACCGACAAACGGTGTGAGCAGCTTTTACCGACTTTCTCATTTTTAAGCAGGATCGAAGCCCTGGCAAGGAGATGTGTGGCAGATGTGCATGATGCCCTCACCAAAACAAGAAGCCCACCACCGGCACCACCAGGGTCATGTCCACCGCAGCACGGGCGGGGATGCGACCGATGCGGGGTTGTAGCCAATCGAGCAGGCCCATGAGAAACGCGCTTGATGCCGCGCAAAGAGCTGCGGATCTGATGGAAGGGTCCCCACTGACGGCGACCACGATCCCGGCGATCACGATGAACCATGGCAGCACGTGAATCAGGACCGCACCGCGTCCGAGCTGGAGCGCGAGGGAGGTTTGACCATGACTGGCGTCCACCTCCATTTCCCAGACGGAGATGAGGGCGCAATTGGTGAAGCAGAGCAGGCAGAAAAGCAGTGCGGGCAGGCACAGGATCATGAAATGGCCGGACGCATGGACGGCGGGCGCGAGGACGCAGCCGAGGGCGAAGATCACGCCGATGCAGATTTCCTTGGGCAGGCGCAGGGGGTGATGACGGTGGAGAAGCTGGTGGGAAAACAGATAGAGCAGGGTCGGGACAAGCAGGAGCAGGCCCGCCTTGAATTCCCGGCTTTCGAGCCGGGTCAGGGCGATGAACGCGGTGGCGGCCATGGCAGCGACACCGACCCAGAAGACCGGCCAACGATGACGGATATAGAACAAATGGCGCGGCGTCTGAACGATCTCCGCTGAAAGCCGCAGCCCCTCGATCCAGCGGTCCGCCGCGTAAACAATCCAGACGGCGAGACTAAGCAGGACCGGATCATGCCATGGCAGGCTCACACCCGCGACCCGTGCGAACAGCGCCTGCCACACCAGGGCGACGAGCGGAGCGTCGAACGAGAGCACGGTCAGCCATTGCCACCAGAGCGGCCGACCGGGCTTGAAGGTGTGGGGCATGCGGGAAAGTTATTTCATTGGCGCTCCCAACGGAATTTACGTTCTGCTTCGGTGATCGCCTGATCGTTGATGCTCGCGTAGCGGCGGGCCATGTAGCCGTTCTCGTCGAACTCCCAGTTTTCATTGCCATGGCTGCGCCACCATTGGCCGCCGGCATCGTGCCATTCGTATTCGAAGCGCACGGCGATGCGGTTTCCGGTGAAGGCCCAGAGGGTTTTCTTCAACCTGTAGTCCAATTCACGCTGCCACTTTTTCGTCAGGAAAACAACCACCTCGTCGCGCCCGTTGATGAACTCCGAGCGGTTGCGCCATTCGGTGTCCCCAGTGTAGGCGAGCGAGACGCGTTCCGGATCGCGGCTGTTCCAAGCATCCTCGGCGGCCTGGACTTTCTTGAGGGCGGACTCTTCGGTGAAGGGTGGCAGCGGCGGGCGTGGATTCATGGGGCTTGGCGGAGTTGGGATTCGAGTTCGGCGATGCGGGCCTTGAGCGGGGCGACGGCTTCCGCCACCTGGGCGGCGGTGTAGCGCGGCGTGATGTATTTCGGACAGTTCCAGTCGAAGGAAACAACCCGTATCTTGAAAATCCGTTCGGTGATTTTCACCATCTCGGGGGCGGCGACCTGTGTGACCAGTTCAGGGTGATCGCGGGCGTCCAGCACCTTGGCATGACCCAGCAGCTTGAGCCGCACGCGGTGAGGGTAGTCCATGAAGAAGAGACAGACGCGGTCGTTTTCGGCGAGATTGCCGGTGGTGAGCATCTGGCGGTTGCCCTTGTAGTCGGCGAAGGCGATTTCCGTGGGCGAGATGACTTTCGCAAAACCCACCGGACCGCCGCGATGCTGGACGTAGGGCCAGCCGGTCCCGCTCACGCTGGAGAGGTAGAAGCTGTCGGACGCGCCGATGAATTCGGTCTCATCCGGTCCGAGCGGATCGTCGTGCGTCGCCGGGGGGAGTGTCTGGGACCGCCCATAATAATGCTGCTGGGCGGCCAGCACTTCGGGGGTGAAGGCGACGTCGAGAAATTTATGGGCCATGGTCGTGGGGATGGTGGGTTAGAAAACGAGCACTTGCCAGCCTTTGGTGAGGTAGTGGCGCAGGCTGAGGACACCGGACGTGCCGGCGATCGGGTTGTCATCCCTGGAATCGATCCCACAGGCGGAGATGCCGTCCTTTGCCCCGAAGACCTCCGCACAGGCACGGGACGCGCCGGCGACGACGTCCCTCACTTCGTTGTAGAGTCCGTTCGCGGGATTGGTGATTTTCGCGAGCTCCGCAGGCCAGCGCGTGCCGGTGCCGATGAACGCGACCTCCACCTCGTCGCCCGCGCGCTTGCTTTCCGAGGCGAGCGCGAGGGCGTTGAAGGCACGGGCGAAGGCTTCTTCTCCGGCTTTTGGATCGCTGATAATGATGATGGCTGTTTTCATGAGGGTGGTTTGTTTTGCCGGGGAATCGTTCCCGACCGACACGCGCATGGTGACGGCGTCCGGAGCTTTTGAATAATGCCGGTTCGCTGTTGCCGTTATGCCGGATGGGCATAACATCGCGGAATGATCGACCGAGTCCGCGCCCTGCTCACCGTCATCGAAGAAGGCAGCGTCAACCGCGCCGCGGTGAGGCTCCGCATCACCCAGCCCGCCTTGAGCAGGCAGATGAAACTGCTGGAGTCGGAGGTGGGAGGAAAACTGCTGGAACGCGAGACGAGCGGTGTGAAGCCTACCGGCCTCGGACACACGCTGGTCAAGGTCATGCGGCCGGTGATCGATTCCTATGAGGCCGCGCTCGCCGAGGTGCGCCGCCAGGCACGCGGTTCCGGCTCCGAACTGCGCGTCGGTTTCCTGATCTCCGCCGCGCAGTCCATTCTCACGCCCGCGATGGAGCGGCTGCGCAAGGATCACCCCGAAATCAGGCTCAAGCTCCACGACATGTCGCCGAAGGAACAGATTGATGCGTTGAAATCGGGGGGACTCGATCTCGCGTTGATCGGCCAGGAAGGAGCCGTCGCGGCGCGGGATTTCCACAGCCTGAAGCTCTGTTCACTCGGTGTCTGCGTGGCACTCTCCAACGGCGATCCTCTTGCTTGCCGGAAGAAGATTTCCATCCGGGAACTGGCGGGCCGCGACTTCATCGGTGTGGATGAGGATCAGATGCCGGGAAGAAACCGCTGGATCACGTCGCTGTGCCGGACCGCCGGATTCAAGCCGCGGTTCATCGCAACCACGGATGGCATCACCCATGTGCTTTCAATGGTAGCCTCAGAATCCGCCGTCACCCTGCTGCCGGATTATTTCAAAACGACCAGCCATCCCGGCATCACCTTCGTGCCGGTGTCCGATGCCCGGGCGCGCTGGGATTTCATCGTGCTGTGGCAACGTGGAAAAACCACCGCCTGCACCACGGCGCTGGTGGAGGCGCTGAAGGAAGCGGCGTTGAAAATCTCAGGCTCCCCTCTCCCGCCGTGACTCCACCACGGGATCCGCGGCGGATCACCTTTGGTAGGCCGAGGCGGTCTTGAAGGGATTGTAATATCTCCCCTTCTCATCCGTCGCGTAAACGAAACCGTAACGGTCGTTCTTCTCATCCACGGGCTCCAGCAGGATTTTTCTCAGCCTCGCGGTATCGTTGTATTCCAGCAGGACCCGTGCGGTGCCGTTGATGCCCCACATCTTGAATCCGGTTCCGAACAACCCGCCGTTGGGATAGAAATCCGTGAGACCCGCCATGGCGTGGAAACAGTTGATGGCGCTCTGGTCCTTGCGGGTGAGCCGGTCGTCGGCACGATACTTGATCTTGCCACTTTCGAGCAGGCGCAACCGCTTCACCCCGAGATCAAATCCTTCCTTGGTGATCTCGTAGGGTCCCCACATGCATACGGCGTTTTTCACGTTCGCCGCGAGTTGCAGCGTTTCCTCCAGCTTGAAGCTTTTCCCCTCGACCGGCGGACACTGGTTCCATGTGGGGAACAGGCGGGCGCCGAAGCCCTTGAAGACGCAGAGATTCGGATCGGCGGTGAAATCGTGCGGCAGCCAGCTGACGGTGAACGCCTGGAACTCGCGGTCCTTGTAGGTGCGGGTGGTGATTCCCCGGACCAGCTTGACCTGTTTGTTGTCGGGCAGCACACGGATCACCGTCATGAAAGAGTGCGAGTATCCCGGATCGTTGCCCTTGTTCTGATAGGCGAAGGGAATGATGAAATAGCGGTCACGGTTGTTCTTACCTTCGCCCAGGCGTGCGAGGATCTTGTTCTGGATGCGGCCGGCGACCTGCTGGTAGAGAGAGAGATTGTGGTTCGCGAAGTCCGCATGCTTCTGCGGCCACGCGTGCGCGGCGAAGGACAGGGAGAAGAACAAAACACCCGCCATGCAAATCCGGGTGAGGAATGAAAGGCGGCGTGCGGGTCGCGACGGGGATTTTTCCGGAGAGACGTGCGGTTGATGACCGGTCATGGGATTGGGGCGGTTGGGATTGGACGAGACGGCACGAACCGTCGATTTGAAACTGATTCGACGTATATCGATTGTTAGATCAGTTGTGCAATCCAATTTTGTGGCATCGAGGGGGAAATTCGAGGCGATGAAAATTCGGACAACAATCGAGACCGTCACATTCCCTTCGGTTCCGAACATCCGGGCCGGGATGGAAACAACACCACTACCACCAAACCCGTAAATAATTGAAGCTACAGAGCAGAATGGACCCACTGATGAAAACTCCGGGAATGATGAGCAATTGAAGTAGGGAAAATTTCAAGGTTTTCCAACGGACAACACTCGGGTGGATGTGGGCGTCAACCGAAAGCCACGCGTTGAACCAACCGGCGCCGATGGAGAAAACAACGCTGAGGCCCAGCGCAGGAACGACCAAAATATCCACCGGAAATCCGCTCCAGCCGCCTCCCCACTCCACTCCTATCAGGGAAATGACCACGAAGACGGTGGGCAGCAACCACAGTGTGCCACGGAAAACCGTGACCGCCGGGTTCTCCGGCCGCAGCAAGGCATGATCGTTGGGCAGCGGTTTCATGACAGGGCTTTACGCCCGCCGACCGATACTATCAGATGGCGGACGGACTGCAATGGCTGGGTTGAGGAGGAAAAGAATGATGACCCGCCCCCCACTTTCGCAGGTGCCCGGCGTCGGGCCGCTCAGCGTGGGGGCGTCAGATTCTTCAGGCCTTCGGCGGTGAAGTCGGAGTTGTCGTAAGTAACCCCGTGCTTGAGCTTGGATCCGTCGATGGAGGTGGTGGTGCCCTTCTGCAGGTCTTGGACCGTCATGCTGGACGGGATGTTGCGGTTGTTGTCATCCTTGTTGACCGCCACCGCCTCGATCCTGCGGAAGGCGTTTCCAGAGGACAGGTATTTCTCGATGCGCAGCGGCACCACACGCTTGGTATCGATCCAACTGCGGACCGTGGCGGAACCGGATTTCGATTCGAGGATCTGGCATTTCACGCGGTTCACGGTCTCCTCGCCGACGATCTTCTGGTTTTCCCAACTGAAAAAATCCTCAAGCACGTCCGAGCACGACAGGGATGTCCCGAGGAGAGGCCCCTTGAGCTCCGCCGCGCTGAGGTTGCGAACCTTGTCAGGGAGGGTGAGAAGGGTGCCGGACATTTCCACACCGGACCGCTTCAGAAGCACCGCTTCACCCATGCGTTCCTTGGGCCAGAGGATCTGGTAAACCACCTCGGTCGTGTTCGCGGAACGGCGTTGTTTGATCTGAAACTGCAGGGACTGCTTCGCGCCGTCCGCCGAGGTCACGTCCATCTTCACCTTGGCGAAGGAAGAGCCGTCCTGTTGGAGGCCGGCGAGCTGGGTGGCGAGAGACTTCGCATCCGCTTCCTGGGCGAAGGTGGGAGACACGAGCGCGGACAAGGTGGATAAGATGAGGATGGCTTTCATGGGTTCCAGCGTTTCAGCCCTGCATCGCGAGGCTCGGCTTGAGCCGCGAACTGCGCCAGGCGGGATACAGTCCGCTAATGACGCCCACGATCACCGAGATTGCCACCGAAATTACCATCAATCGCACGCTGAGGTCCGGTTCCAGCAATCCGTTGATGGCCGGCATCTTCTCGAGCACCTTGACGGTGATGGAGCCGACGATCACTCCGGTAACGCCGCCGAGGAATCCGAGCAACGCCGACTCAAGCAGGATCATGCGCATGACCCGCGACCGCCTCCAGCCGATGGCGAGCAGGATGCTGATCTCCTGCTTCCTCTCGAACACCGTCATCAGCATGGTGTTCATCACACCGAGGACCCCGACGATCACCGCCAGCAGCGAGGTGCCCCAGCTCATCGCGCTGATGAATTTGTAGGCCTGGCTGTTGCCGATGTTTTCGCCGGCAGGAAGGGCCTTGGCTTCGGTGACGACCGTGTTGATTTCCGCGCAGATCTTTTTGATGCCGGCTTCATCCCTGCCGGGCTCCACCCGGACGTCGACCACATTGATCTGCCCCTCGTTGCCCGTAATCTCCTGATAGAGAGAAAGTGACAGGATGACGGAGCCGTTCTCCACCAGCGCGCCACCATCAACGATGCCGACCACGGTCAGCTCGCGGGTGTCGATCTGGAGCGGGTCGCCGACTTTTTTACCCAACACTTCGGCCGCGTTGGGTCCCAGCACCACGGCGGGTTCCTTCGCGTCATTCGGCAACCTGCCGGAAATGAGCTTGAGATTCTGCCAGGAGAAGCCACCCCACTCGCGGGAGGAAACGATCATCATGGACGAGGACTCGATGCTCGTGAGATCGACATAAAGCGAACACGCCGCCGCCACTCCGGGAACCGCGGAAATGCGGTCGCGCACGGATGTGTTGAAAGGCTTCGGGGCAAGTCCGCTGCCCATGCTGCTGACCACGATGTCCGTGCCGCGTGCCTGCATGCCTTTCGCCCAGCTTTGCTCGAAGCCTCGGGAAATTCCAACGAGCGCGACCACGGCGGCAATACCGATGGAAATGCCGACCAATGTCAGCCCGGTGCGGACCGGCCTGCGCAGGAGACCACGGACGATGATGGTGAAAAACGTCATGTCAGATGGCCCCAGGTGGAGGGTTGCTATCGGAAACCACGCGGCCATCCTTCATGTGGATGACCCGCGAGGCGCGGGCGGCGATTGAGGGATCGTGGGTGATCAGGACCAGCGTCATCCGGTGTTCCTGGTGGAGGCGGATGATGAGATCGAGGATGAAATGGGCGTTCTCGCTGTCGAGATTCCCGGTCGGTTCGTCGGCCAGCAAGACGGAGGGGCTGTTGCCGAGACTGCGGGCGATGGCGACGCGCTGGCGCTCCCCTCCCGAGAGTTTCGAAGGAAAATGGTTTACCCGCTTTTCCAGCCCCACCGCCTGCAAGAGTTCCAGGGCCCGCGTCTTGCGATCTCCGGCGGTGCGATCCGTTTCCAGCATGGGCATCTGGACGTTTTCCACGGCGGTGAAGGTCGGCAGGAGGTGGAATGCCTGGAAAATGATGCCGATCTCCCTCGCCCGGTAGGCAGAGGCCTGAGAGTGGTGCGGCAACGGCGCGCCGCGATATTTAAGAGTCCCATCCGTAGGTTCGTCGAGCGCGCCCAGCATCTGGAGCAACGTGGATTTCCCGCAACCGCTGGGACCCGTGATGGCGACGAACTCACCCTCCATGATGCGCAGGTCCACTCCGCGCAGCGCCTGAACGCTGCCTTCGTCGTAGTCCTTCTTCAGGGCTGTCAGTTCATAAACGCATGAACCGGCCGTGCGGGATCCGCTCATACCGGTGAATTCTCCCTCCGGTTCCACTGTGCGCCCACGCGGGGATCGGCCAGCGCGCGGAACAGATGCAGCATCGCATGGCGGTAGCTTGGAAAGGGGTGGATCTCATCCGGGTGCTTCGGCTCGAGCTCGGGCGCGAGCCTGGGCAGCTCCGCGTGAGGCAGGCCGACGTGCAGGTGGTGCAGGCCGTGATAGGGCTCGTGAAGCAGGGTGAAGGCAACCAGTTTTCCGGTCCAGGTATCCGCCACGATGTTGCGTGTCCCGCTGTTGATGGTGCTCCCCGTCAGCCCGACGTGTTCGATGTACTTCCGCCAGCTTTGGAGGTCGCCGGCGATGAAGGTGGGGATGAAATACATCCACAGGAAATATTTCCACAGGCCGAAGAAGGCGACCGTCGTCAGGATGACGACCCACAGCACACCCATGAGGGCGAACTCCTGCCAGATGCGCTTGCGGACCTTCTTGCTGCGGATCGGCGAGCCCTTGCGGAGGAAGGTCCGGAGGAAAAGAAACGGCACGAAGAACATGCCGAAGGTGAGTTCGAAAATGGCGATGAGCACCCGGAACCAGCGCGGGGAAGAAGTGAAAACAAACGGCCAGAGTTCCTCATCCCGCTCCGTGGTGAAGTGTGCGTGGTGCGACTGGTGCGACGCCCGGTAGAGGCTGAAGCTCATGAAACTGAGAAGACCGATGAGCACGCCGTCGAATTCGTTGAACTTGCGGTTCCGTCGCAGCAGACCGTGCGACGCCTCGTGGAAGCCCACCGCCGCGCCGTGCATGAGGTGGCTGATCACCAGCACCACCGGCACCGCCCACCACAGCGAAACCTCGTTTTTCAGGATGAGGAACATCGTGATCTCTGCGAAGAGAGCCATGATGATCACGATCTGGAAAGCCTGGCGGCTCACCCAGTGCGGCTCGTTACCGACGTCTGCTGGCAAGGTTTTCATCGCGAGGCGGTCATGAGGTTGGAGGCTGGGGCATGGCAGGCATCCGCCAGCGAGCTTTGATAGAGATGGTCGAGGTCCCTGATGTCGGCAAGGGATAAAAGTCCGCGACGGAACAACCAGACGATCTCCAGACCTTCACCATCGGCCGTGATTTCACAACCGAGATCGAAGCGGGCGGTGCCGGTGGACCGCATCCGGAGCTTGCTGGAAATGCGCGGCAGCGTGACATCCGGAACGGGGTGGTTCTGCAGGGCGAAACGGACGTCGAAGATCGAATGCCGCCCGGGCAAACAGGGTTCGCCGATCGCGGCGGCGAGTTCGGCGAAGGGCATCGCGTTGGCGAAACAATCCAGCGTGGTTTCCGCGACCTTTTTCAGGTGATCGGGGAAATCGCGTGAAGGATCGACCTGCCCGCGGATCGGGACCACTCCGGCGAAGTAGCCCATGGTCTCGCGGACGGAATCCTTGTTACGGTTCGCGACCGGCGTTCCGACGAGGATGTCCGTCTTGCCGGTCCATTTGGAAAGCGTGAGCTGGAACACCGCGAGCAACGTACTGAAAAGCGTGGTGCCGTGGCTGACCGCCAGCGCCTTGCCGCCCCGCGCGAGATCCGCGGGGATGGCCGACACCCAGCGTTCGAGTGGTTGCGACGTGTCGGTTCCATCCCAGATCCGGGTCGAACCGGCGAGGTGGGATTTCCAAAAACCCGTGCGCCGCGCCACATCGGCGGGCTGCCATGAAGCACGCTCCGCGGCGGCCCACTCGCTGTAGGTCTGACCGACGGGCGGCAGGGAGTTTTTCAGTCCCATCATGCCGACGGCGACGGCTTTTTTCAAGCCGGAGAGGCCCATCACGTAGGCGGTGCAGAGGTCCTGCACGAACACCCCGAGCGACCATCCGTCCGCGATGGCGTGGTGGAAAGCGAAAGCGAGGACATGGTCATTCACCCCGCGCCGGATCATTTCCACGCGGTGGACAGGCCCCTGCAACATGTCGAACGGACGGCGGTAGGTTTCCTGCATCACCGCCTCCAGATCCTCGCCGGGAGCGAGTTCACGATAACCAAGCACCGCTTCCACGGCGGTGCGGATCATCTGCAGCGGTCGCTCCTTGCCCGGCAGGAACGAGGTTCGCAACGCCTCATGGCGGTCGATGACCCGTTGGAGCGCTGCCTCGCATTGTTCATGCGTGAGCGGCCCCCTGATTTCAATGAGTCCGCAGATATGGTTCGCCGGATGCGGGACGGGAATGGGAGAATTCTCCCATAACTCGCGCTGCGGCAGGGTCACCGGCTGGAGGCGGGCTTCCCCGCTTTCCAGCCAGAGCTTGAATTGTGCTCTCGGATCCGACATCAATGGACGAGGTTTTTGTCAGCGGCACCATCTTTCTCGGACGTTCCGCCCAGCAACAGATCCAGATCCTCGTCCGAAATGGAGTCGAGGTCGATTTCCTCGGAACTGGTGGCGGCTTCGGCGGCCACCGGTTTGGCCGGCGCATCTCCATCGCTGCCCATCTGCTCGGCGATGAGCGTGGCGATCTGGCCGATCGTCCGCGCCCGCATGAGGCTGGTAGGGGGAAGCGCGACACCGATGGAACTTTCCAGCATGGTCTCGATTTCCACACCCATCAGCGAGTCGAGGCCGAGGTCGGTGAGAGGTTGATCCTCTCGCAGGCTGTCCGGCTTCACCCGCAGCACCGAGCCCACGACATCGCGGACGGCCTGGCCGATGACCGCGTTCTTCTCGTCCGCCGGAGCGGCCTGGATCTTGCCGCGCCAGTCGTTGCCACCGCCTCCGGCGTCCTGCGTTTCCACGCCTGCGGCGAAGATGCGCTCGACCAGCGGATTGTCCTGCATGCCGCGGAAGGACTGGCGCCATTTCGCCCAGTCCACACGGATCGCGGACATCTGGGTCGCGTGACCGGTAAGGAACGACTCCATGAGCGAAGTGACCTCGCCGGGTGTGAGGGCGCCGGTGCCCTGGCGTGCGAGGAACTCCGCGACCCGTTCGTTGCGGGCGACGTAGCCTTCGCCACCGAGCACGCCCCAGTTGATCGCGAGGGCGGGCAATCCCAACGCGCGGCGATGGTGGGCGAGAGAGTCGAGGAAGGCGTTCGCCGCCGCGTAGTTGCCCTGTGCGGGATTGCCGAAGATGCTCGAAACCGACGAGAACATGACGAAGCAGTCCAGCTCCATGTCCTTGGTGTTTTCATGCAGCAGCCATGCGCCGTGGGCCTTCGGAGCCATGACGGTGCGCAGGCGGTCAGCCGTGAGGGCCGAGAGCGGTGCGTCGTCGATGACCATCGCGAGGTGGAAAATTCCCTTGAGTGTCGGGATTTCGGAAACGAGGCGCTTCACGTCCTCCGGAGAACCGATGTCCGCCTTGATGACACGGGTGGAAATGCCCTGCGCCTCGAGCTTCGCCACGAATTCCACAGCTTCCGGTGTGGAGGCACCGCTGCGGCTGCTGAGCACGAGGTGGCGCGCACCGCACTCGACCAGCCACTCGGCGAGGACCCGGCCGAATCCTCCGAGACCGCCGGTGATGAGGTAGGCTCCGTCCGATTTGATGGAGAACGCCGGCAACGCCGGGTCGCCCTTGCGGGACATGAAGGGCTCGGCAAAACCGACCACCACTTTTCCAGTGTGCTTGCCGCCCGCCATGAGGCGGAACGCGGCATCGATCCGGCTTGCGGGGAAGGAGCGGAACTGCAGCGGCTTGAGCGCGCCTTTTTCCACCAATCCGGCGATTTCCGCCATGAGTTCGCGGGTCTTCTCCTCGTCTCCGGCGAAGATCGCGTCCATGGCGATGACGTGGAACGAGGAATTCCGGCGCAGTCCCCACAGCGGGATACGCGAGTTCATGTAAATGTCGCGTTTTCCGATCTCGAGGAAACGGCCGGACTCCGCAAGGCAGGAAAGCCCCATCGGAATCGCCTCGGCGGCGAGCGCGTTGAGGACGATGTCCACGCCACGACCGTTGGTCAGCTCCATGACCGACTCCGCGAAATCACCACGGCGGGAATCGATGACGTGTTTCACGCCGAGCGTCTTGAGCAGCGCCCGCTTGGTCGTGCTGCCGGCGGAGGCGATGACCTCCGCACCCAGATGATGGGCGATCTGGATGGCGGCCATGCCGACGCCACCCGCACCGGCATGGACGAGGATGGTTTCCCCAGCCTTCATGCGGGCCACGGTGTGCAGCGCGTACCATGCGGTCATGAAGACCACGGGCAGCGTCGCCGCTTCCTCGAAGGAGAGGTTGTCCGGCATCTTCCGGACATCCGCCGCACGGGCGAGGGTGTGGGTCGCGAGACCGAAGACAGAGAGACCGAACGCCTTGTCGCCGACCGAGAGATGGGTGACGTCCGCACCGACGGCGATCACCTCCCCTGCCACCTCGTCGCCGAAGATCCGCGCGTCGGCGGTTTCCGCAGGATAGAGTGCGAGGGCCTTGAGAACGTCGCGGAAGTTCATCCCCGCCGCCTTCACCTGGATCAGCACCTCGTTGGGAGCGCAGGTGGGCGGTTCGAACGAGGTGAAGCGCAGGCTGTCCAACAAGCCACGCTCGCGGGATTCGAGACGGAGCGGGACAGATGCATCTAGGCGTTGCTCGTGGTTTTCAAATCCACGGGTGATCCGCTGGACGTAACGGGCCTCGCCACGCAGGGCGACCTCGCGCTCCGTATCGGGGTGGAGCAGTTCGCTCCAGAGCAGCGCGCGATCTTTCGCGGACGCCTCGCTTGGCAGGTCGATGCCACGGCAGGCGAAGTTCGGATGCTCACCGAGGATGACGCGGAAAATTCCGATGGATGGCGCTTGGGAAACGGCGGTCGCTCCCATGCCAAGTCCCGTCGGCTGCGCGCCACGGGTGACAAGGTCGATCCGCAGCTTCGCGACGGCCATGGTTTCTTCCAGCGCGTGCGTGAGATGCAGCAGCGAACCGATGCCCATGAGCGCGTCGTCGGTCGTTTCATCAAGCGTCCACAACCAGACGATGCGTTCCGGAGCGGTGTCCGCGAGCAGCGCGGCGAAGAGTTCTTTCCAATCTTCCGGCGCGTCGTCGCGCACGGTGAATCCGCCGGCCTCCGTCGCGGCAAACTTGTCGCCACGACGTACGATGCGGGCGCTGGAACCGGCGGCATTGACCTGTCCGGCGATTTCGGCGCCTAGCCCGGATTCATCCGCGAAGATGATCCACGACGCCTCCACCGGGATTTCCGCTGCCGCGTTTTCCGCGATGACATCGCCGCCCTTGCGGCCGAGAATACCGATCTGCCCTTCGCCCTCCGGTCCTTGCAGACCGGGCATCGAAGTGGTTTCGGCGAAGCCTACGTGCTTCAACGCAGCCTCCCACTGGTCACGCTGCATCAGCGGCTGTTCCGGACGCAGGTCGCGGTCGGTGAGATGCCACCAGCCTTGGGTGAGGCCGAACACCGATTCCGTCCAAAGCTGCGGCGTGGCAACATCCATGAACATCAGTGTGCCGCCCGGGACGAGCAGTTCGTGGAGGTTTTTCAACGTGGCGCGGACATCGGCCACAGCGTGGAGGACGTTGGTGCCGATGATGAAGTCGTAGCTGTCCGGCTGGAAATCCTGGCCGGCGGGTGCCTTTTCGAGATCGAGCACCTTGTATTCCACTTCCGGGTAAGCGGCCAGCTTCTGGTTCGCGGCGGAGAAGAACCCGGCGGAAACGTCGGTGAAGGTATAGCTGTGGATGCCACGGTCAAGCAATGGCAGGACCTGTGCGGCGAGACCACCGGTGCCGGCACCGACTTCGAGAATCCGCAGCCCGCGACCTTCGGGCAGGCTGCGCGCGGCTTCCCGCACGGCACCGCCGATACTGGCCATCCAGTGGCTGGAGAAAAGTCCGTCGCCGTAGAAGTGGTCGAGCAGATCGGCATTCGTACCGCCGAAAAGAACCTGCACGGCGTCCTTTTCACCACGGATGATCGCACCGAATTCTCCGCAGGTGGAGGTGCAGAGCAAGGCTTCCGGCAGATGGCCCGGGTAGCTGGTGATGAAATCCTTGAGGATCTCCTGGGACGAATCCGCAGCGGTGGCGAAATCAGCGGTCGGCGTCCACGAACCGTCGCCGGAGGTGAGCAGGCCGCGCTTGGCGAGCTTGTCCATCAGACGGCCGAAGACCGTGCTCATCGTCGGGGAAACGCCCAGCGATTCCGCGGAAAACGCGGCGTCCACTCCGATTTCACGAAGACCGTTCGCGATGAGCGCGGCGGCGAGGGTGTCTTCGGCATGCATCACCGCTTCCAGAGTCGACCGACCGCGCAGGGCGAGGACTTCATCCAACGCGGTGCCCGCTATTTCCTTGAGTTGAGCCAGTGGAACAGACGCTTGCGGTGATGGAGGAACGGTTGGCAGCGTGCGCTCCCAATCGACATTGTAGATGAGGTCGCGGGTGCCACCGGAGGAACCGGCGCGGCGCACGTTCGACATGCTGACCGCGCGGAAGCCGTCCACGAGGACGCACGGGCGGCCGGATTCGTCGTAGAGGCCGATGCGGCCTTCGATCAATTCCTCATTGAAATGGAGGACTTTCGCACGGACCTGGGTCGAGGCTCCGGGCGTGCGGAGGAATAGGATTCTCGCGAACCTCACCGGCAGTTTCATTTTCGCGTTGCGGTCCTCGACGGTTTTCGCACCGGCGGAGAAGACCTGCAGCGCGCCGTCCAGCAGCACCGGATGCAGCGCGTATTCGCCAGCGCGGGATTCGATGGCTTCCGAAAGGGAAACACGGCCAGCGGATTTTCCGGCACCGGCGGCCAGTTCACGGATCGGCTTGAACTCCTCGCCATAGCGCAGGCCGAGATCGCTCATGTGGCCGTAGAAAGCGCCGACGCCTTCGGATTCAAGATCGGCGTCGGGGGCCGGAAGAGTGGAATTTCCGAACGACGACTCCGTGCGCTCGCTGCGCAGGGAACCGACGACGTGCACCGACCACGAGGCGGCCTGGTCGAACTTGCTCTGGATCGTGAACGAACGCTCGGCGGGTTCGTAGGTAAGTTCCAGGGCCACGGACGACGCCGGATCCGGCAGGATCAACGGGCGGCGGATTTCGAAGTCCTCGATGGCGAACGGCCGTCCTTCGAACAACTGCACACCGGCCTCCAATGCCATTTCCACAAATGCGGCCCCCGGGAAAATGATGTGGGTGTCCACCTTGTGATCCTTGAGGAAAGCCATGTGGCGGTTGTCCAGACGGGCGCTCCACGTTGGGGTGGCACGCGGCTGCCGGCTGTCGAGCAGCCCCTTGCCACCCGGCGCGAGACGGGCGTCCCGCAACTCGGCGCACTCGTGCCACCAACGCGCCCTGTCGAACGGATAAGCGGGCAGAGTGAGGAACTCACGAGACGGGGTCATCTCGGCGAAATCGAGGACCACGCCACCGCGATGCAGATCCATGGCGGCCTCGAGGAACGAATCATGCTCCCGCTCGCGGCGGGCGGATGCCGTGACCTGGGCCTTGAGGCCGCGCTCGGTGAGGCACTCCTGGATGGACATCGAAAGCGCGGGGTGCGAGCTCAGCTCCAGCCACACATCGACACCGAAATCGGCGACAGCATTGACGGCTTTGACAAACTGCACCGGCTGGCGGATTCCCCTGCCCCAGTGTGCCGCCACGCAGTCGTTGCCGGAGCAGCGGGCACCGGTAACGGTGCTGAAGAACGGCAGCGTTTCCTCCTGAGGAGTGATGTCCGAGAGATCGGCGTTCAGGCGGTCCGCCGCCGGTTGCATCATCGCGTGGTGATACGGATGATCCACCCGGACGAAGCGGGCGAAGATGTTCTTCGGTTCAAGCTCGGCACGGATCGCCTCCAGCGAGGATTTGACGCCCGCCAGCGTGAGAGAACGCGGGCCGTTGAAGGCGGCGATGCTCACCGACCTGTCGTGGCGGGAAATGATTTCCAGCGCCTCGTCTTCCGAAAGAGCCACGGCAAGCATGGTGCCTTCGCCACGGGCGCATTCATTCATGAAGCGCGCGCGCAGCACGATCACCCGCGCGGCTTCCTCCAGCGGCAGGATTCCTGCGACGCATGCCGCCGCGACCTCGCCGACGCTGTGACCGACCACTGCGGATGGTTCCACACCGAGTGATTTCCAAAGGGCGGCCAACGAGACCTGCATGGCGAAGATCGCCGGTTGGGCGATCTCGGTGATCTGGATTTTCGAATCCGCCTCGTCGCGCCCCAGTTCTTCAAGAAGGGAGAAGCTCGCGTACGGACGCATCGCCGCTTCGCAGGCTTCCATCGTTTCACGGAACACCGGCTCGTTGCGCATCAGCTCGCGGCCCATCGCCCACCATTGGGGGCCTTGGCCGCTCATGACAAAACCGATGCGTGGCGCGAACTCGGGCCGGGGAGTGAAGGAAACACGCCCCTTGCCTGTGGTGGATCCGGAGGCGAACTCGCGCAGTTCCTCGGTAAGCTCGGCGGACGAACTGCCGACCACCGTCAGGCGGTGGGCGTGATGGTTGCGGCGGGCTCCGAGCGTGTAGGTGAGTTTCGGCAGGACGGGAGAAACACCATTACCAAGTTCATGGGCTTCGATCCAATCACCCAAACGCGCCGCGGTGGCTTTCAACGCATCCTCCGAACGGGCGGAAATCATCAACGGCCATGAACGGTTCATCGGGAAATCCCGGCCTGTCACGCCAGCCGGGGCCGGCGGCTCGGCGAGGATGACGTGGGCGTTCGCTCCGCCAAATCCGAATGAGTTCACCCCGGCGATGCGACGCCCGCCGTCATTCGGGAACGCTTCCATTTTCACAGGAACGCGCAGCTTGAGCGCCTCCATATCGATGTGCGGGCTGGGATTCTCAAAATGAAGGCTCGCGGGAATCTGGCCGCGCTTGAGCACCAGCATGCCCTTGATCAGGCCCACAATGCCCGCCGCGGTCTCCAAGTGGCCGAGGTTGGTCTTCACCGAGCCGATCGGAAGCGGACTCTCCCGCTCGACGCAGAGCGCCTCCGCGAGGGCCGTCGCCTCGATCGGATCGCCCACCGCAGTACCGGTCCCGTGGGCTTCCACAAAGCCCACTTCCTCCGGGCGGATGCCCGCATCCGCACAGGCGTCACGGATGAGCTGTGCCTGAGCCTCGGTGCTCGGGAGGGAGATACCGTTGGTGTGGCCGTCCTGGTTGAGCGCCGAGCCGAGGATGACCCCCTGGATGGGATCGCCATCCGCGATGGCTTGGGAAAGTGGTTTGAGCAGGACCATGCCCGCCCCCTCGCCACGGACGAATCCGTTCGCTTCCGCGGCGAATGCCTTGCAAGCGCCATCCGGGGAAAGCATGCCCGCCTGGGAAAAACCGATGAACCCGTCCGGCGTGATGATCACCGTGACACCTCCCGCCATGGCCATCTCGCAACGGCCGGCGTGCAGGGCTTCACAAGCGAGATGGACCGCCGTCAGCGCGGACGAACACGCGGTATCCATCGAGAGGCTCGGGCCGCTGAGGTTGAAGCAATAGGAAATCCGGTTCGCCGCGATGCTGTGGGCGCTGCCGGTGGGAGAGTGCGAGCTGATGCCCTTGCGGTCCGTGCCGCCGCCTTGGATGTTCTGATAGTCGTTATGGGAGACACCCATGAACACGCCGATGTTGGTGCCTTTTTCGAAATCCAGCACCAGGCCGGCGTCCTCGATGGCTTCCCACGCGGTCTCCAGCAGGAGCCGCTGCTGCGGGTCGATATAAGGTGCCTCACGCGGCGAGATGCCGAAGAACTGGGGGTCGAACTGGTCGATCTGGTCGAGGAAGCCCCCGCGTTTTGCGATGGATTTCCCGGTGATGCCGGTCTCGGCATCGAAGAAACGCTCCACGTTCCAACGGTCCGCCGGAACTTCGGAAATGGCATCGCGCCCTTCCACCAGCAGGTTCCAAAACGTCTCGGCGTCGTTGACTCCGCCGGGAAACCGGCAGCCGATTCCGATGATCGCGATGTCCTCCCTGTTTCGTCTGTCTTGTTCCCCGGCGGCTGGGGTGGATACGGGCGCGTGGGGAAGAGGTGAACTGGACATAGTTGATCGAAGAGTGGTTTTAACAGATCGGGGTTTCTTTTGACGCAAACTACCGATTTAACCGGGCCGCGCCAACCTATTTTAAACGTCCCAACGCTTTCATTGAGGACGTGCAATTTGCAAGGATTTTGGAAAGGAACCGCTCTCCGCAAAGCGGTTTTCGTGCCGGAATGGAAATACCGGTTGCGCACCAGTCCCGGCCTGACCTATTAGGAGCAATGTGCGGAATAGCTGGCATAGTTGATTTGGCAGGCAGGCGGAGTGTCCCGGACGGCGTGATCGAGCGCATGTCACGCGCGCTCTACCATCGCGGGCCGGATGAGGAAGGCTTCCTGCGGGTACCCGGACTCTCGATGGTCTCGCGCCGCCTCGCGATTGTGGGGCTGGCCGACGGCCAGCAGCCGATGGCCAACGAGGACGGCAGTGTGAAGGTGGTTTTCAACGGCGAGTTGTTCGACCACATCGAGAAACGCGCCGAGCTGAGGTCACGGGGACACGTCCTGCACACCCACTGCGACACGGAAATCATCCCCCATCTTTGGGAGGAGAGCGCGGAAGGAATGTTCGAGCGTTTGCGGGGCCAGTTCGCAATCGCCGTCTATGATGTGAAACGCCATGTCGTGACGCTCGGACGGGACCGCTTCGGCATCAGCCCGCTCTACTGGACCCGTCAGGGGGACTGGCTGCTCTTCGCCTCCGAAATCAAGGGGCTGCTCGCCTCCGGAATGGTCACCCCCAGGGCGGACCGTCGCGGCATCGACCAGATTTTCTCCTTCGCCGCCATGCCTGGCCCCGTGACGTGCTTCGAGGGGGTGAGCCTGCTGACACCCGGCCACTACCTCCAGATCAGTCCATGCAACGAGGGAACGCCGGATCCCGTGATCCGCGAGCAGGTTTACTGGCGCATGGACTTCCCCAATGAAGGCGAGGAAAATCCAGAAACCGATCCGGTGAAGCTGGCGGACGAACTGGAGAGCGTGCTTCTTGCCGCCGTGGACCGCCGCCTGCGCGCGGATGTCCCCGTGGGAGCCTATCTTTCAGGAGGATTGGACTCCAGCATGATCGTCGCCATGGCGTGCAAGCTCAAGGGCCCGGCGATCAATACCTACACCGTGCGGGTGGACGATCCGTCGCTGGACGAACTCAGCGGCGCGAACCAGTCCGCCAAACATATCGGGACGAAGCCGCCGATCGTGCAGGATTTCCGCGCGAGCGACGCGCTGGAAATGTATCCGCAATTGATCCAGGCGGCGGAATCCCCCGTGGTGGACACCTCGTGCGCGGCACTCCTCAAGCTCGCCGGACGGGTCCATGCGAACGGCCAGAAAGTCGTTCTCACCGGAGAAGGCGCGGACGAATGGCTGGCGGGTTATCCTTGGTACAAGATCGCGAGGATCATGAACGCTCTTGATTCGATCCCCGGCCTGCGTGTCAGCGATTACGCGAGGCGGGGTTTCCTGAGGGCCAGCGGCACCCCTCAATATCCGAAGGAATACAGGAGGAGTTTGGAAAAAGCCGTGGGCGGTCCGAACGCATGGATCGATTCCTATGGTGTGCTCGGGCTTTCGAAACTCCGCCTCTATGGCGAGTCGATGCATGAATACCGCGGCACCCCGCGCCCCTGGCAGGACCTCGGCATGGACCTGGACCGGGCGAAACATTGGCATCCGCTCAACCGCAGCCTGTGGGTCGGAGCGCGTGTGACCCTGGCCGGACATTTGCTGCAGGCGAAGGGCGACCGCGTGGCCATGCATTCCTCGGTGGAGGCGCGCTATCCGTTTCTTGACGAGGAGGTTTTCGATTTCACCTCGAAACTCCACCCGAAGTGGAAGCTCAACGGCTTCCGCGACAAGCACCTCCTGCGCCTCGTCGCCGAACGCTGGCTGCCGAAGGAAATCGCCCAACGCAGCAAGGTCATCTTCCGTGCGCCGCTCGACAGTTTCCACCTCGATCCCTCTCCGAAGTTCGTGGAGGAGCTTCTCAGCGAGGAATCCCTCCGCCGCACCGGTTACTTCGACGTGGCCGCCGTCCGCCACTGGCGCCAGGCTTACAAACAAATGCGCGTGGGCTCGATCCCGCGCCTGTCGATGGAGATGGGATTGGTCGCCGTCGTTGCAACGCAGTTGTGGCACCAGACGTTCATCGACGGGTCGCTCGCGGACCTGCCGATGTGGAAGCCGGATCTAGGTTAAGACTTCGCGAACCCATTCCGACTTTGACCATCCAATCCATGTAATATTGGAAACCACCAAAGTCTCGAAAGGACACGAAGAACCGGCATGGTCTTGGTTTCAAACAAATCATTGAACTATTGGAATAATAACGACCGATGTGCCGGGAGGATGGCAACGGACGACCTGAAATCAGCGGAAAGAGCGGAGGCTTGTGAAGGAGCACGCTGAAGCGCGAACTCCGGGCCGCGCTGAGGACTGTCACGTGATTGGAGTTGGGAAGTCGTTTGGGACAGTGTGAAATCGGCGCCGGAAAAACATGCGACGATGATCCTCCTGGACGCCGCCCGGAGTTCGCGCTTCAGCGTGCTCCTTCACAAGACTCCGGTTTTCATACGCCCCGCACCCACGTCCGGGGGATGGACCACTTCCGACGAAGCAGGCGGCGAGATCACGATAATTCCCTAGTCAGAACCATTTCTAACAACCATTTTGCAGCGGGATTCATCACGCGTTCCGCACTCCAAAACATGAAATACATCGCATCACTTTTACTCGCATCCGCCGCTTTGATCGTCACCAGTTGCGCACCCGCTCCGAAGATGCCCTATCAAAAGAACGTCAGAGCAATGTCCGCCACCAGCAACAGCATGTTCGCCCACATGATGGGAGGCATCGGCGGAGTGGCTTTTGCGGACGAGGTGGTCGAACGCAACACCACCGGCCGCGAACTCGTCGGAATCGAACCACTCTCCAACACCAACAACAGTCAGGCAGGCAAGGAAAGGTGGACGGTGCAACACGCCGGAGGAAGGAAGGCAACCTATCTCGTCACCTGGAGCGGCAACCAGTTCGAGGTCAAGCCCGAGAATAAAGTCATTCCTAGAAACTGAAGAAAGCAAGCAAGTCCATCGTGGCGCCAGCGAGGGATGGGCAGTCCCCTCGCCGGGCAATCGGCAGAGGCGAACCATCGATATCCAACCGCCTATGGCGAAACGAATGCCCGCTAGGACTTCGGTTGATTCTTTAAGACAGCCTAAGGCAGTTCCGCCAGCGTCTCCTTCCCCGAAGCCTTCACCTCGAAATCATCCTTCTCCTTGTTCGGCATCTTGAGGCCTTTTTCGAGGCACTTGCGGGCATCCACGGTATTTCCCATCTGGGCGTAGGTTCTGCCGAGTTCCACATGATGCCGCAGGCGGCCCGGATTGAGAGCGATGGCTTTTTGAAAGCAGGTCACCGAGTCGGCGTTCGATCCGGTGGGAAGCTTGCCATACAACGTTTCGGCGATGGCTCTCTTCGCTCCGGTGACATTCGCGAGCGATTGATGCCAGCGGCCCAGCACATGCCAGGCGGAATCGTTGCGCGGGTTCAACTTGATGGCCCGGTCCGCCGCCGCCTTGATGAGGGGTGAGATGGCGACCTGCTCTCCCTTGCTTTTCAAAGGGAGCATCTTGCCGTAGGAAATGGCCGGCGAAAGCTGGGCGTCGGAATCGTTGGGTGCGAGGGCTGCGGCGCGTTTCGCGTAATCCAGCGAAAGGCTGCCATATTTCAACTTGTCCGCCTCGGCCCGGACGTCACTCATCAGGTGACGGTATTGACGGGCGATGCGGAGCAGGAGACCCACATCATTCTTGGCCATCGTCTCCGCCGGAAGATAGCTTTTGAGCGCGAGGGCCGGCTGGAAGGATTTGTCGGCGGCGTCACCCTTCGCAACCAGTTCGGCGGTGGTTTCCGCATGCCCCGATGTCACACCGAAACACAGGGCAAGCGCGGCGGGGATGACACGTATGAAGGATGGAGCATGCATGATGGTGGGTTTTTCAAAGATAGCTGCCGTCCTGTACAACGGCTTCCGATCAGTTATTTGTCTGCAACAGGCGTCCGGCATTCAGCAGCGCGGCCTCGCTTCGTGGCGGCCCGACGAGTTGCAGACTGGTGGGAATCGTGCTTTCAGGCATTCCGACGGGCATCGCGAGTGCGGGGTTTCCCGCGAAATTCACGGCCATGGTGTTCTGGGAATTGAGCACGTAGAGCTCGAAGATGGATGAGGTTCTCCAGAATGGCTTGCGGGGTGGCAGGATCTGCATGGTAGGCGTGGCGATGAAATCAACCTTCCGGAAAACGCGGGCCAGTTCCCGTTTCCAGGCCGCCTTGCGTCTTACCGCCGCATCGTAAGCCACGACATTATCGATCGAGCCCTTCAACAACACCGTCCGGGTGTTGCTGTCGATCTGGAGATTGTCTGTGTATTTCCGGTCGTTTTTCCAAGCATCGGAGGTGGCGATCACCTCTCCGTCGGCATCCGCCTGTGCCCACTTGTCTGCGAAACGGGCATCCAGCTTCACAATCTTGAAGCCCTTCGCCCTGAGCCTGTCGTCGATGGCCCGATCAATGGCTGGATCGGTTCCCGGGATATAAAGCCTTCCGATGCGGATCTGTCCCGCCGAAGGATGGGTGGCGGCCGCGGCGTCGTAACGCCCCTTGAATCCGCGCTGCAGGAGATCCATGCCTTGAACCAGATTCGGCAGGTTGGCGGCCATCGGACCGACGGTGTCGAGGTGCTTCGCGGAAATAGGGAACACGCCTTTGGTGGACACCAATCCGTAAGTCGTCTTGAGGCCGTAAATCCCGCAGCAGGCCGCGGGCACCCGGATCGAGCCACCCGTGTCCGTACCGAACGCCACATCCGCCAGCCCGCTCGAGACGGCTACCGCCGAGCCGCTCGACGATCCTCCGGGAATGAACAGATGCCTGCCATCCAGCTTGTTTTCCGGCGTGCCGAAATAGCCGTTCCGGCCTGAGACGGTGATGGCGAACTCGGTGAGATTCGTTTTACCGACAATATTCACGTTCCGCTCGCGCGCGATGGCCATGCATTCCGCGTCCCGGCTTGCCGGAGGGCTGTGCTTCGCGAGATATTCGGATCCCGCGCTGGTGACCTCCCCTTTCATATCGATGAGGTCCTTGACCGCCAGGCGGAGACCGGGCTTTTCGGCGGTGGATGGTTTGTAGGAGATGAATGCGTTATTGTCGGGACGTTTTCCCGAAGGGCCCGACACGCAGGCTGTCATCGACCCCATCAACAGGAGGCAGGCGATGTGGGAGGAGAATGGAGAGACTGTTTTTTTCATGTGAAAGTGTGATGATCTGGATGAAACGCACTTTACCCTACTATCAATGCCATCGGATGCGGGTCGCCGCAACAGATGAATTCAGGCCCGCTTGCCGCAGGGAGGGATAAGGGCGGAAGTTGAAGGTGGAAGTTTTTACAAGGTTTCGATGGATCAACGGCCGGTTCGATCGGTGGTGCCGGGTGTCGCGCAATCCCTGCGGTGCCAGCCATCCCTCACGGCGGGCCGGGCGTGTTCCCATTGCAGGCGCGACATGCCCCGGGTCTCTTCCCAGCCGCTGGCCAGTTCCTGTTCGGACTCTTCAAAGGACCGCCCCCGGTTGCGGGCATGCCCCTCGTAACCCACACGATAAGCCGGGCCATAGTCGCCGAAATCATAGCCTGCGAGGTAATACGGCTGGAACCGGTAATTCGTCTCCCAATGCGCGTCTTCCACGGTGGGATCGAGTTCTTCCGCCAGTCCATGACCGGTCGCCGCACCCGCGACCGCACCGACCACTCCGCCGATCGCCATCCCGACAGGTCCGCCAAGCGCTCCTAAGAAGGCTCCTGTCGCGGCTCCAGCCAGTGAACCCACTCCGGTTCCAATGGGATGGCTGCCGGGTTCGCCGGTGATCGGATCGCGATTCTCGTTTGCGGACTCTGTGTCGGTTTTCATGATGCGCGTGTTTAGCAGCGTACACGCCATCGCGGCGCGCCCGACAGCGATGTGGCAAAATCGCGTGTTTCACAGTGGAAAATCGATTTTCCAGCAGACCGGAGGTTCCCCATGTCGCGTTACGGACAAGAGCATATTGCAATCTGGCGTTGCAGATTGGGACAAGCAGCCATCCTACCCTTGGAAGGAAGCCGGGTCACCTGCCGGATTCGATCCGGGACGCGCCAGTGATTCAACCAGCGGGGAAACCACTAGGGACTTGAGCACCACCGGGACCAAGGTTCCCGCCGCGAGTCGCAGCATCGAAGAGGTAAATCCAGGTGAATCCCCCGATTCGCGCACACGCCTTGAATTTCCGCGATCATCCGGACGGTGACGCATGCGGCGGAAAACCAGCAGCGAGGCGACCGCCCCGATACCTAGCGTGGTAACCACAACCGCCGCCTTGTGACGATCAACCACCTTGTGCATGACGACACCGGGGTTGAGCTCATGCTTCAACCGCCGCACCTCCACACCGATTTCCTCCCTGCTGGAGGCAAGGTCTTCAATCGCCCGCCGTCTCAATTCTGCCTGGGTTTTCTGAGTAGCCATTCCCGGTCCTTTCTGAGTTCGTTGAGAGTATCGGCAAACCACCTTGCCTTGGCAATGCGCCCCCACATCATGAGTCCGGCCACGGCGGCCACAAGAATGTGTCCCCCGCCCGTGATCCCGGCGGCGCCGACCCACGACCAGCCGAGGTAGCTGACAAGCCAGCCCACCAGCGTGGTCACCAGCAGCAGCCAACCGGCGAAGATTGCCACGATGGCGATCGCCAGCCAGACAACGAGCGTGACCACATGCCGCAAGGCCTCGCGTGCCTCAATGGTGAGCAATGTTCCACGGGCTTCGACATATTTCAGGAACGGACCGGTCAATCGCTGGAAAAAATCCGGATGAACGTCCCGTGGCGGAGGTGGCTCATCACGTCCGATGGGGGAGCGGGTCCCGGGGCCGAGACCCTGTTGCGCACGATCCGTTTCGGTGACCGGCCGCGCGTTTTCGGTCGGCATGATGAGGCGCCCGCCAGCCTGGGCATAGACTTGGGTGAACTCCGCGCCAAAAAACAGGATGCATGAGGTATAGTAAACCCACAGCAACAGAAGGACCACCGAGCCCGCCGCACCATAGGCACTGGAGGTGCTTTCCCGTCCCAGATACCAGCCCAAAGCCGTCTTCCCCACCTCGAACAACAAACCGGTCACAATCGCGCCCACCCAAACATCACCCCAGCCGACCCGGGCGTCGGGCAATATTTTGAAGATCATCGCGAAGAGCGTGGTGACGATGCCCAAGGAAATCACGAAAGCGATCATCCCCCACACGACCGCCGGGATAGCGAGCGAGTGTCCGACAAAATGGTTCACCCCCGAGATCGCGGCGCTCAGCACGAGCGAGACCAGCAGCAGGAATCCGATCACCAGCACCATCCCGAAGCTGAGCAGTTTTTCCCGGAAATGTGCCATCAATCCGATGTCCGGCTTCGGTTTCACCTCCCAGATCGTGTTCAAAGCGTCCTTGAGCTGGCCGAAAACTCCGGACGCCCCCACCATCAGCATGACAAATCCCGCGACAGTCGCCCAGATCCCCTGCGCGGGTTTGGAAGCGCTCTGGACCATGGACTGGAGCGCCGCGGCGGATTGCGCCCCCACGTATCCCCTCAGCTCGTCGTAGAGTTGTCCGCTGACCGCCTCCGTGCCGAAGGCCAGTCCTGCGATCCCCATGGTGATCACCAGCAGCGGAGCGATTGAGAAAATCGAGTAGTAGGCCAGGGCCGCACTGAGCCGGAGGGCCTTGTCTTCCATCCAGTCGTCCAGCGAGCGCTTCAACAGCCCGATCCATGGAGTCTTCATACGAGGGGTGGGATTCATCGATCTTCACCACCTTGCATGAAACGGACCATCTCCGGATATCCGTCCATACGGGCGAAAGCAGCGGGCTTCCATCACTCTTGGAAAACAGGCCACATTGCATATGGGCAAATCCTGTTGCAATTTGCAGCCGGAGGAATACCGACGGAGTGGCCCAGGCTCCGGATCCAGCTCTCACGCCGACGGTTATGTCAGCGATGATCCGGGGCACACCTGTTGCTAGGCTCCGGTCATGACCGAAAGCAATCCCTTGACGGCCTTCCTTGAACAGTTTCTCCCGGAGTGGTTCTTCGCCTCGAAATATGGCACCCCGCTCTGGGTTTGGATGAGCCTTCCCCTCCTCATCCTGACCATTTCCGTGATCGTCAAGCTGGTGGGAGCCGTCTCGCTGCTGCTGCTCCGCCGGACGGGCCGGATGCAAAAGCAATGGCTGGTGGAGTCCATCTGTGAAGGCAGAAGCCCCTTGCAGGTGGCTCTCGGGGTGGTCATCTTCCGGGGCGCGAAAACCCTGCTGCCGATGTCCGCGCACCTTCAGGTTTTCCTCGGTTACGCAGAGGCGGCGATCATCATTTTCTCCGCCATATGGTTCCTTCTCAACCTGACGGTTGCGATCGCGGAACGGCTCCGCGTTTTCCTGGATCGATCCGGACGCTCGCATGCGAAGGCTGTCATCCCGCTGGCGAGAAAAGTCGCGAACACGGCCATCGTGATCATCGGAATCATGTTTTTCCTCCAGAACATGAACGTCAACGTGGGTGCCATGTTGGCCGGACTGGGAATCGGAGGTCTGGCACTGGCACTCGCCGGGCAAAAGACCGTCGAGAATCTCTTCGGAGGAATCGCCCTCGTGATGGACCAACCGGCGAGGGTGGGAGATCCCTGCAACTACGAAGGAGGAACGGGTGTGGTCGAGGATGTGGGCCTGAGGTCCACACGGATACGCACCCCTGACCGCAGCGTGGTGACCATCCCCAATTCGAAGCTCGCGGAAATGAAGATCGAGAGTTTCGCATTCCGGGATCAGATCCTGCTCAAGTCTCTCGTGCGCCTCAGGTATGAGACGACCCCCGAACAAATGAAATCGGTGTTGGAAGGAATCAGGGGATTGCTTTCCGCGCATCCGGACATCGCGGAGAATGCCAGGGCAACCTTCAATTCCTTCTCCGACACGTCTTTGGACATTGAAATATTCGGCTATGTCAAATCATCGGATTACAATGTGTTTCTCGCGGTCAGGGAGAAGGTCTTTCTCGATATCATGGATGTCGTCGTGACGTCCGGCACCGCATTTTCAAGCCCTGCCCGGCAGCCGGTGTGAAGAAGGGTTCATCGGGTGATTCCCATCCGGTAGAACCTCCGGTCCGCACCTGTGGCGGTGTCCGTAACCTCGATGGGAGAGCCGGTCGCGATCTCGCTCCGCAGCGGTGTCCAGTCGATCAGATTCTCGCTCCATTCGATGCTGTAGCCCCGTCCGGCCGGAACGGTGGTGCCAAGGGTGAATGCCACCCGATCCGGGTTGCTCAGGTGCTGGACCGACAGCTGGTGGACCACGAATGGCAAGGACTCGACTTCCACGACAGCGGAGGTGGTGCTGGCGCCCCCTCCGTCATAGGCCACCGCCCATACCGTGTGGGTGCCGGTTTTCAGGCCGCCCGCCCAGTTCCACGTGTAGGGGGGCGCGGCGACCTGCCCGAGCATCTTCCCATCCGCCCAGAACTCGACACGGTTCATCGTCCCGTCCGGATCGGTCGCGGAGGCGGCGAGGGTGACCTCATCGGTGGAGAACACGGCAGCTCCGGTGGAAGGCGATGTCAGAACGATGGCCGGTGGCAGATTCTGCGGTGGAGGCACGGTCATCCTGGAGGATGGTATGATTTCCTCGATCTGGCTGGCGCTGGACCAGTAGAGCTTAGCCGAGGCGTTGCCTCCTCCCTCGTAGTATTCCATGACAATGTCGTAGCTCTGGTTCGCGACGAGAGCGATGGTACCTGTCCACGACGTGGCTGCCTGGGGGCCCCAGTGGTCGATGATGAGACGGCCATCCACCCATAGTCTCACGCCATCGTCGGTATTGGTGCGGAAGACATGGCTCTCGCTGTAACGAGGTGTGATTTTCCCGGACCAGCGCACGGAGAAATTGTCGGCATTGACTCCGGCGACGGGATTGGCGTTCCCCCAGTCGAAGTTCACCGCGGCATCGGCGCGGACGCTCACGAGGTCGGTGAGGTTCGTGGAATTATAATACTCACCGCGCAGCCCCGCGACACCGGCAGTGTTCACGGTGACGCCGACGGACTGGCTTTCTCCGACTCCACCGGCGATGTCCGTGGCTCTTGCGGTCAGCGAGTGCGTGCCGTATACGGGACCGGTCCACAGATGGGAGTAAGGTTCCGTGGTATCCTCGCCGATCCTGATGCCGTCGATGAAGAACTCCACTTTGGTGATCGCCGTATCGACATCCTCCGCGATGACCTCGATGGGGACGGATGCCGGCTGATAAAAGATTCCCCCATCCGAGGGACTGGAGATCGCCAGCGCGGGCGCGATGTTGGAGATGACGTCGTAGCTGGTGATTTCAATGAAGCAGATCTTCGTGTTCACCGCATTGGCTCCTGTGGCGATCGTCAACCTGCCATCGGTGACATTGAAGGTGTTGCTGGCGTCCGCGAAGCGGGTTCCGTTGGAAATGGAAGCGTTCAACAGGGTTTGTCCCTCCACGGTGATGTGTTCGGTCTGGGTGCCAGACGTATAGGTAGGATCCCCGGCGACCACACGGACCTTGTAGCGGGCGTTCGGCACCTGGATTTCCCACGAAGAGCCGCCCGCTATGGGAATGACGGTGTCATACCTCTGGTCGGGAGCGTTCACACTGTCATACTCAACGGGGGACGCCGGGTTGCTCCACCCATAACTGAAGCCGCTGCTCCGGAGCCCGTATGTCGAACCGGAGTCCGCCAGGTAGCCCGCCGGCACGGTGGCGGTGGCGGGCTGGAAATTGATCTTCGCCAGATAGGCCGGGCTGTTCGTATTGATGAAGGAGACGCTGTCAAAGTTGCTTTCCGCTAGTGTGGAATTGTTGTGGGAGGTGAGTGCCAGTCCGGCATAGATCGTGGTTCCCATCGTGATTGTGTCGCTGCCGATGAGCGACCAGGCCACACCGTTCGGCGAGGAATAGGCGGAGAAGGTCGTGCCCGCACGGACGAGCCTCACCCAATAGGGCGCGTCCACATTCGCCCCGGCGGTATGCACGGAGTCTCCGGCGGTGGTTTTCCTCCGCTGGAAAGCGGCACCGTTCCCAGGAGTGATGGCGGTGAATGCGGCGGTGGAATCCGCTGCCAGGGAATTCCGCATCATCACTCCGGACTTGGTCCAGCCATCGACATTCTCAACATCGGCAACCCTCGCGATCACCTCGCCATCACCGGTGAAGGGACGATAGATGAAATGGAAGGAATCTCTCGTGCCCCATATGTCGTCCCCGGATGCGGAGAGGGTGAAAGTGCCGCTGTCATAGGTGGCGTCCCCGGCGACACCCACCGTGCCGATGTCGGCGTGCTGCCATGGCGCGGGCAACGGAGGCCCCTGGACGGTGATGTCCACGGCTGTGGAAAGCGCGGTGTTTCCAACCGTGTCGAGAGCCAGGGCGGCAACCGAATGTCCTCCACGCAGCGCCCCGGTCCAGGTGAACTGGTAGGGCGGCGTGGCATCCTCGCCGATCTTGGTGCCGCCGTCATAGAACTCAACCTTGCTGATCCCGTCCGCGTCACTGGCGGTCGCGGCAAGCTGGATCGGCTGGCTTGCCAGATAAAGCCTGCTGGTTGCCGGAGAGGTGAGTGCCACAATCGGCGGGATATTCGGGGTAAGCGAATTGATCCACTCCGCCAGCAGCTCCACGCCTGCACGGTCGATCACGTTCTTGGCCAGTGGCGGCATCTGGATTCCCCCGCCGATCGTGTTCATGCGGCGGTGCAGCACGGAGTGGGTGACATCCTGCGGCATCACGACGCGGGCGCGGGGATCTCCCAGGTTGTTGGCAAGATTGCCGTAAATGATTCCCTGCTGCGCAAGAGGAGTGTCGAAGCGGGCGTCCCAGAACGCATGCACACCGCCCGGCCGGTGACAGCTCGAACAGTTCGAATCCAGATAGGAGCGCGCGCGTTTTTCCAAGGAAGCGTTCGTGTCACCGGCCGCGGCGAGCGCGTCCAGATCCGGCAATTGGGTCTCCGGAGGAGGATTGTCGAAGAGTCCCACGTGGCCCCATGACCGGAGCTGGTTGTCCACAACGCCGCCGGGATAATGGAAATCCCCGTTCAGCTGGCGGGTCTTCGGCCCCAGCACTCCGCCCGCGTTGTCATTGTGACAGGTCATGCAGTCGGTACGACTCGGGTAGTACCAGGGCTGCATCCGGACGTTCTGGAGCACGACCTTCGCCGTCGTGAGAGCGGAGTTGTTGTGGGATGTCGCGGCAAGACCGAAATAAAGGGTGTCCGGCAGATCGAGAGTCAGACGCGCGAATTCCGACCACGTCACACCGTCCACGCTGGAATAGCCGGTGAAGGTGTCCCCCTCCCGTTTCATCCGCAGCCACGTGTTCGGATAGTTGACCGTCGGCTGCGGGGACGCCGGATAAATCGCGGCGGACGGGCCGCCGGCAACGGTGCGGTATTGGTATTCGTAGCCGCCGACGTTGTTGTTCCGCGCGGCGTTGCTGGGGAAGACCATGGCATAAACGTGACGGCTGCCTGCCGTGAGGTTCTCGCGTGCCATCAGACCCACTTTGGTGTAAAGATCCGGCTGGGTGAGCGATGAAACCCGGACGGAGATGTCGAAATCGCCGGTCCGCTGCTGGGACGCGAAATGGAATTGGTCGGAATTCCCCCAGATATCCGCGCCGCTGCCACTCACCGTGAGTTCGTCTCCAGTCCGGGTGGTTGCCCCGGCCAGACCGGGTGAGCCGATGTCGGCACCGGCAAGGGCACCAACCGGAGTGATGGCGACGGGTATGTTTTCAGTGATGGCACTGTCCATCAGGTCGGCGTCGCTGTTGTCGGCGCGCCATTTGTAGGTCGCGCCATAAACAGGGCCAGCGGCGGTCTTCACCAACAGGCGGGTCTCCAGACGTTTGTGAACGGCCGGGTTGTTGTCATCCACCGGAAGCTCGAAATGTTTCACCAGCACCGATCCCGCCGGCCAGGTCCATTCTCCGGTCGCGTTGAAACCGACGGTCGTGCCGGTGGGAACGGTGGCCCAGCGGGATTTCACCGCACCATCCGACCAGAACGGCTGGTTGAGCGCGTAAGGAATCAGCTTCGGACTCGGAGTGAGAGCCGCCATGTTGCTGAAAACGCCGGTTTGCGAGAGCGTCGCCGGGAGCGGAGTTCCGGGAGGCGGACCACCGCGGGCGAGTTTGTAGATCTTCCCCGCCACGCTGCTCATCTGGCACAGGTAGAGTTCGCCCGCCGCATCGAGTCCGAACGAGGAAAGGCCGGTGTAGTTCGCGCCGGAACTCGGGCCGGGCCCGAAAGGCATCGTTGCGATGAGGATTTTCTTCGCCTTGGTGGTCGGCGTGTAGGAGGACTCGTCCAGCAGCCAGATCCTGTTGGTGACGTTGTCGCCGAATACATATTTCCCGACAAGCTCCGGAAACTCGGATCCCCGGTAAACATAACCTCCGATGACGGCGCTGCCCTCGCTATGCGGATAGTCGATGATGGGCCTCCTGTTCACCCCGATGTAGGGTGCGACGAGGTCTCCGTTGTAACCCTCGATGCGGTTCCATTGGAAGTTGAGTCCGGCCGGATCGCTGGGCTCGATCACGTGAACTTCCTCGAAAGCCCCCTCTCCCACATCTCCGATAAAAATCCGGTTGGTCGTGGCGTCGTGGGTCATCCGGTGCGGGCTGCGCAGGCCGAGGGCGAAAATCTCCTCCAACGCTCCCGGGACACCGACGAACGGATTGTCATTGGGAACATGATAGGCGTTCGGCCAGTTCGGTCCGACCTCCTCGAACGAGCGTTTCACCGGAGGATGACTGATCGCCCCCCCGCGCTTGTCGACATCGATGCGGATGAGACAGCCGAAGAGCGCGTTGCTGATGGACTGGTCGTTGGCGGCGCTGGCGTCATTGCCATTGGTCAGGTAGAGGAACCCGTCCGTCGGATGGAACATCATGCCGCCGCCGTTGTGCCAGGTGTTGTGGTCGATCTGGTCGATGATGATGTATTCCGAAGCGGGATCGACAATGCCGGTCGAGGGGTCCATGGTGAAACGTGCCAGCCGCTGGCGGGTGTTTGTGCCATTCGGCGGGCGCGTCGTCGGATTTCCAAGGACCGTTCCGGGAGTGACCCAGTTATACCAGAGATAGATGTGATGGTTGGTCGCGAACGCCGGGTGGAACGCCACCGCCAGCAGTCCCTCGTCATCCCAGCCCTGGCAACGGTTGCTGAGATCCAGAGCCAGTGTTTTGCTTGTCGTCGCCGGGTTGTTGACAAATGAATACATGCGGCCCTCACGTTCCCAAACGACCAGCTTGTCCGTGCCGGGAACCGGCAGGAGGCCGAGCGCGTTGACGAAGGTCAGGTTCGGAAAAGCCACGACCGTGCTCCAGTTGGTGGCGACGACCGGCGGAGTGGGTGGCATCACTCCATCAAGATAAGGGCCGACCTCCGGTCTGGATGTCAGGCCATGGCTTTGGGCTCCGGATCTGCCGGTGGCGAGCAGCGTGATGAGAAGCAGCGCGAGGATGAATGGGTTTCGCATACGGTTGGGTTTGAGACCCACACCGGGTTGGGTGGACCCGGGTGGTTGAGGACTGCCCGTATGGCGGATGTTTTCAAACACAGGAGGAACACCGGCCATCATGAGCAATGGGTATTTCGGCCAGATTTGAGAAAAACCGGATCAGCGGCGATGAAAATTTGGTGACAGTTTCTCCACATTGGAGGACTAGCCGGATAACCCCCTCTCCCCTGCCCGCCGACAACCTGCCCAACATGCCGGACAACCACTTTTCAGATGATCTTCAAATCCCTGAGGAGTTTTTTCGAAACCGTTTGGGGTTTGGGCGAGATCCATTCCCTGGGAGTTTCGGGTGGCTCGTGGATCGTGAATCCCGCTGCGGCGATTTCGGGCAACTGTTCCCAGGTGACGGGCATCGAGACAGTGGCACCGGGCCGGGCCCGCAGTCCCCAGGGACAGACGCATGTCGCACCCCGGCCGTTGCGCAACCAGTCGATAAATATCTTCCCCTGCCGCTTGGACTTCGAGGCGGTGGTGATGAAGCGCTTGCGATTGAATGCCGCGACCTCGACAGCCACCGCCTTCGTGAAGGCCTTCATCACCTCCCACTCCTGGGTGCGCTTGATGTGAAGCATGATGTGGAGCCCCTTGCCGCCTGAAGTCTTGATAAGGGGAGCGAGTCCGCGTTCCTCAAGATAGTCCCGCAGCAGCAGCGCGGCACCGAGCACCTCGTTCCACGGCACCGAAGCGTCCGGATCGAGATCCCAAGTGAGAAAATCGGGCTTTTCCCCGGCTGGGAGCGGAGCGCCCCATGGGTGTACCTCGAGCGCTCCGAATTGCGCGAGCGATACCAGCCCTTTCACGTCACGGATGGAGAAAACGGTGGACCCGTCGGGAAGTTCGCTTTGGTAGACATGGTCCGGAATGTGACTGGGAAAGGATTTTTGGAAGAACATCTCGCCCGTGATGCCGGACGGCGCGCGGAGAACCGCCAGGGGCCGGTTGACGACAAACGGCAACATCAGGTCGCCCACCCGTTCGAAATACCGTGCCACCTCCATCTTGGAGATCTGATCTCCCGGGAACACCATCCGGTCCGGGTGACTGATCCTGACTCCCGCGACGCTGGATTCTTTCCCGTCCGCAACCGCCATCTGGATACCATCCAGGTGAACCTCGGACGCCGCCTTGTCTTCTCTCAAGGAGAGGAAACTTCCCTGGCGGATGGAACCGTCCCGTGTGATCTCCGCGAATTCGATCTCCGCGACGAGACGCGGCTTGATCCATATGACCTTTTTCTCAGGTATCTTGAAGTGAGCCTTAGCGGTCGCCAGTTTTTGAAACAGCGGCAGAAGCTCCTCACGCCGGCTTCCGGAAAACCCCGTCCCGACCTTGCCACGGGGGATGAGTTTGCCGTTTTCGTAGGTTCCCAGAACCAACGCGCCGAACGCGGGCAACGAACCTTTCGGAGGTGTATAGCCGCAGATCACGAACTCCTGGCGCGGACGGACTTTCGACTTCGTCCAATCCTTCCGCGAACCTTCGACATACCGACCCACGGCGTTCTTGCTGATGATGCCTTCCAGTCCTGCGGAAGCCGCCTGCCGGAACAACTCCTCCCCCATCGCGGCCGGCCACACCGTGGACCGTCGGACGGGTCCCGGCTCCTCGCCAACCAGTTCCGACAGACGTTTGATCCTGTCGGAGAGTGGAAGATTCCGGAGGTTCAGTCCGTCGAAATGCAGGAGATCGAACGCCATGAATGTGATGGCGCCGCCACCACCGGACTTCAATGCCGCCTGAAGATCCCCGAAGCTGGTCCGCCCCTTGTCGTCGAAAACCACGGCCTCGCCATCCATGACGAAATCCTTCGTGCTGATTTTCGAAAGATGGCGGGCTGTTTCCTCGAAACGATCGGTCCAATCAAGACCGCTCCGGGTATGAAGGGTGAGCTTCCCGTCCGCCCGCACGGCGATCAAGCGGTAACCATCGAACTTGATTTCATGCAGCCATTCATGCCCCGCCGGCACGGAAGGAACGACACGTGCGAGTTGGGGGGAGACGAAACGTGGAACCTCCCGATCCGCTTTCACACTGGGGAAGGGATGCGTCGCGGGATCGAGCATTTTCAACATCCAGTTGGGCTCCTCCTTCATCCGGGCAAGGAGATAAGGTCCGTTCAACCGGTCACCCTTGAGACGGAACTTCAGTGTGCCTTTGGCGAAATCCTTTTTCCAGTCGGGTCCCATCGGCTGCCACTCTCCCTTGTCCCAGATGGCCACCGTGCCCGCACCATAGTTGCCTTTCGGAATGACGCCCTCGAATTCCCCATATTCCAGCGGGTGATCCTCCACATGAACGGCCAGCCGCTTGGCCGCGGTGTCCTCCGGGATGCCCTTGGGCACCGCCCAGCTCACTAACACCCCGTCCATTTCCAAACGGAAATCAAAATGATGTGCCCGGGCGTGATGTTCCTGGACGACAAAAGAATTGCCGGCATGTCGCGGCACCTTACCTCCGGGTTCCGGCGTTTTGTCGAAGTCTCTCTTCTGGTGATACTTTGCCAAGGGTGCGGTTTTCGAACCTTCATCAGCAGCGGGCCTCTTCACATCCCCCTGCTTCTTCGGTGCCTTCACCGCCCTTCGGGCAACCTCCTTGGACGCCAGTTCGATCCAGACCGGAGCATGATCACTGGAGTGCTCCCACCCGCGGACGTCCCGGTCGACGTCGGCGGCCTTCAACCGGGACGCCAGTTGGGGACTCAACAGAAAATGGTCGATACGAAGACCGGCGTTCCTCCCCCAAGCGTTTCTCAGATATTTCCAGAATGTATAGATCCGCTCTTCCGGACGAAGGGAGCGGATCGCGTCAATCCAGCCCTGGGCCATCAGGTTTCCGAACTCCTCACGAACCTCGGACCGGAACAACGCGTCATCCTTCCACCCCTCCGGATCATATACATCCAGCGGGGTGGGCATCACATTGAAATCCCCCACCAGTGCGACCGGAACCTTTTCCGCCAGCAGGTTTTCCGCGTGCTTCGCCAGCCGTTCGAACCATCGGAGCTTGTAGTCGAACTTCGGTCCGGGAGCGGGATTTCCATTGGGCAGATAGAGGCAGCCGATGATGACGCCCTCGACCGCCGCTTCAAGGTAGCGGCTCTGGGTATCCTTTCTCCCTCCCGGAAGACCGCGGCGGATCTCCACAGGCACCGTACCCTTCGCGAGTATCGCAACGCCATTCCAACTTTTCTCGCCCTGCCAGATGGCGCCATAACCCGCCTTCT
The DNA here is from genome assembly GCF_016595465.1 of Luteolibacter yonseiensis. Classification (NCBI taxonomy): domain Bacteria; kingdom Pseudomonadati; phylum Verrucomicrobiota; class Verrucomicrobiia; order Verrucomicrobiales; family Verrucomicrobiaceae; genus Luteolibacter; species Luteolibacter yonseiensis. The sequence continues at coordinate 1,145,976 of NZ_JAENIK010000012.1, forward strand.
CAATCGAGGAGAGCGGAAATTTTTCTTGTGAAGCCTTCAACTCCTGAAGGCAGACGACATCCGGCCGCGCCATCTCCAACCATCGCAGCAGCACGGGCAGCCGGCCATTGATGCCATTCACATTGTAGGTGGCGATCTTCATGCTCCTGTCGTTGTTCAATCAATTATGACACCTCTAGCTCCCCGCACAGCCGCAAGGCTTGATGCTGTAGGGAAAGGTGAATTTCCACGTCGCCGGTTCCCTGATCTTCGACTCTTCCGCCGAAAGCTCTTCAAAGTTCCCGTGTGGGACAAAGCTGTGGTCCTTTCCTTTCACCGTGAGAAAAGCCTCATGATGGGAACACCGCACGGGGCCTTTCCCATAAACCGTTCCTTTCATTGATCCATCCGCCCCGGCGTATGTCGCCCCGTCTTCAGAGATCAGGGTGCTTGCCGGCTTCCAGATTTCGTGGGCCACCACATCCGCGATGACGCCACTCACAAGCAATCCGACTTCTTCCCCAACGAACATCCTCTCGTCCGGGGATTCATATCTGATTCTTATTCCGGGCGAGGGCGTTCCGTTCTTGTCATGTCGGCTTGGATTCATGGTATTTTTAATAGGGTTCGGCAGAGGGCGGTCCGTCTCAGCCATTGATGATTTCACCGCCGTTCGGGTGGAGGACCTGGCCTGTCATGTAGGCGGCCGCGTCACTGGCGAGGAAGACGTAACACTCCGCGCATTCCCATGGTTCCCCGGCACGGCCCAGTGGAACGTCCGAGCCGAATTTCGCGACCTTGTCGGCCGGGAAGGTGGCTGGAATCAACGGAGTCCAGATGGGTCCCGGAGCCACGGCATTCACCCGGATCCCCTTCCCCGCAAGCTGTCCGGAGAGAGAACGGGTGTAGCCGACGATGGCGGCCTTCGTCGCGGAATAGTCGAGAAGCTCGGGACTTCCCCGATACGCGGTGACCGAGGTGGTGTTGATGATCGTGGGTTTCTCCGACTGCTCGAGGTGGGACATCGCCGCCGCGGTCAAATAGAACATCGAGAAGACATTCGTGCGGAACGTCCTCTCCAACTGCTCCTCGGTGATCTGTCCCAGCGTCTCGCGCGGATGCTGTTCGGCGGCGTTGTTCACGAGGATGTCGAGCCTTCCAAATTCGTTGATGGTGTTTTCTACCGCCTCGATGCATGCGTTGCGGGAGGAGATGTCACAGCGGATCAGCAGGCATTTCCTCCCCTTCTCTTTCACCAGCCGGGCGGCCTCCCCGGCATCATCATCCTCTTCAAGATAGACAATCGCGACGTCGGCGCCCTCACGGGCGAAGGCGACGGCAACCGCACGGCCGATGCCCGAATCCCCTCCGGTGATGAGTGCCGTCCTGCCCGCGAGGCGGCCGCTCCCCTTCAGTTCGGGATTCTCATACCGGGGGGCCGGTGTCATTTCGCTTTCGCGGCCCGGCTGATGGTCCTGCTCCTGTGCCGGACGAAGGTCGGTTTCGTTGGATGGATCTTTTGATTTGTTCGGCATGCGGACATGCTTCGCAGAAGATGGTCCATTCTCCGTCGTTTCCTCGATCCAAGCCAAATAAAACGGGGGCTGAAGAGTGTTGGAAAACGAAGAGCTCCGGAAATCCAATCAAAATTTCGATCCAGCCGGACCTTCGTTCGATCAGATGATCATTGTCCAAGCTTTCCCGTCTCGCGAGCGGCGCATTTCCCTACATCGGTGGAGCTTTGGATGGGAGGCCCCAGCCTGCATTTTGCAGGGTCCGCAGTGCATAATCGTAAGTGCGTCCCGTGCGTATCGAGGCATCGATCCCCCATCTCCCGCATTTTCAACGTTTCCCGGAAGCACCGGTTCGGGCATCCGACATGCGAGAAATCGGCCGGATTATCAAAACCCAACCAATCATGAAATCACTGCCATCCATCATCATTGTTGCCGACCGGGGAAAATTGGTCGCCTACCGTACTACCGAGACAAATTCCCTGCAGGCGATCGACAGGACAAGTTTCTCAGAGGGAAATTCGAAGATATCTGAAACCGTCTCCGACCAGTCGGGTGCGTTTCCGATCCCGGGCGGAGTGGGCACGGGTGCCTATGAAAGCATGCCGATGATTGCCGAACTCGAGGTCAGGAGCTTTCGCAAGATCCGCGCGAAAATCGGCGAAATTCTCGCTGCGGAAAAACCAGGAGGCTGGGGTTTCGCCGCTCCCTCCGAAATCAATGCCGCGATTCTGGACGAGCTGGACAAGGATTGGAAAAAGAACCTCCGCATCAACCTTCCCCTGGATCTGACCAACACTCCCACCCAAGCCGTCGCAAAGGCCTTTCAATCACCCGGTTGAAAACAGGAATGGCGACGCATCCGCGCATTTCCCCGCTCCTCTTGACAGCAATCGTTTCCGGGGCTCTCGTGGCGGCTATGGCTGACAATAAATCAAATACGGGATTCCAGGAGGTCGGAAACATGGCGGAAGACGTTGAATCCGCATTCCGGAACAATCGCGGCTGAGGGAATGGGCGGGTCTTCAGTTGGTCGATGACCCTGCGGCGGTAGACAGGTCGCTCCCAGTGAAGCGGGACGTCCGTATTCCGACTGAAGGCGCTTGCCCGGTGACCTCCTCATGTTTTAGTCAGACCTTAACAAAGATCCATGACCCGTTTTGAAGAAAAAACCCCGCCTCTCATCGCATGGAGCGTCTGGTGCGGGATTGCTGCCGTATTCGCCGCCGATCATCTCACCCCGTTCGGAATTTCCATCTACATGCTCCACATGGTGCCGATGGCACTGTCGTTCTTCGTTTGGAAGCCGCGATTCCCCTTCGTCGTCGCCACGGTCGGCACATTGCTGATCATCACCGCCTATTTCACGACTGCGGATGGTCCCGGCCGGGAATTGTCCGAAATACGGCGTTTCTTCGGAGTGACCACGCTCTGGATCCTCGCAACCATCGGGCACCTTTTCATCAAAATGCGGCTGGTCGCCAGACGGGAATCCTGGCTGCAGCACGGAGGAGCGGAACTCGCCAAGAAGATCGTCGGCGAACTCAACGGGCTGGTGCTCGGCGAGAACATCCTCCGGTTTCTCGGCGAATATCTGAACGCCCAAGGAGGAGCCTTTTTCACCGCAGACGGCAACGGTTACAGCAGGACCGCCGTGTATTCGGTGGCCGCGGGCAGCGTCCCCGAGCGTTTCCAGGCCGGTGACGGTTTTCTCGGCCAAGCGGTGAAAGACGTCCGGCAGGTCATCGTCAACGATGTCCCGGCGGGCTATCTCGCGGTCGGTTCAAGTCTCGGGAACTCGGTTCCCCGGCATCTTCTCATCGTACCGTTCTCGCTGGAGGGAAAGGTGAACTCCGTGATCGAGCTGGGATTTTTCGCGGCCATCAAGGAGTCCGATGTCGAGCTCCTGAAGCGGTTGGAATCATCCATCGCGCTCGCGGTCCGGTCGGTCGAATACCGAATGAACCTGCAGGAGCTGGTGGAGGAAACACAACAGCAGTCGGAAGAGGTCCAGGCGCAGAGCGAGGAGCTGCGTGTGTCGAACGAAGAGCTGGAGGAGCAGGGCCGCGCGCTCCGCGAGTCACAGTCCCGGCTCGAGGCCCAGCAGACCGAGCTGGAACAAATCAATGCCCGGCTCGAGGAACAGACCTCCACCCTCGAACGCCAGAAGAACGACCTCGTGACCGCGAAGATCAATCTGGAAAGCCAGGCTCGCGAAGTGCAGCAGGCGAGCCGCTACAAGTCCGATTTCCTGGCGAACATGTCCCACGAGCTCCGGACACCTCTGAATTCCTCCCTCATCCTCGCGAAGCTCCTCGCCGCGAATCCAAAGGGAAATCTCACCCCTGACCAGGTCAAATACGCGCTGACCATCGAGTCCGCAGGGAATGATCTGCTGACACTCATCAACGATGTGCTTGATCTGTCCAAGATCGAGGCGGGACATATGGTGATGAATCCCGAGCCGGTGAAGATCCAGCGTCTGCTCGCCTCACTGCGGGACACCTTCTCCCCGGTCGCGTCGCAAAAATCATTGGAACTCCGGATGGAATCCGATCCTTCCGCCGCGGAGGAGATCGAAACGGACCCGCAACGCCTGGAACAGGTGTTGAAGAACCTTCTGTCGAACGCGCTCAAGTTCACCGAACAGGGTACCGTCACCCTCAGCGTCAGCGCACGGGGGACCGGCTGGGTGGCATTTTCGGTCTCGGATACGGGAATCGGAATCGCGCCCGACAAGCAGCGGGCGGTATTCGAGCCTTTCCTGCAGGCGGACGGCACCACCGCGAGAAAGTATGGCGGAACCGGTCTGGGACTGTCGATTTCACATAATCTGGTCCGTCTTCTCGGTGGTAGGATCCTATTGGAAAGCGAACCAGGGGAAGGCAGCACGTTCACCGTGCTGATTCCAGCGCGCCCCGGCGATCAGGCGTCTGATGAGGCCATTCCCTTGCCGGCGGAGGCTCCGCGACGGATTCGGGAGAGCCAGTCCGCCACCGTTTCGCCCGCTGTTGGATTCCCTGACGACCGGGAAAAACTCACCGGGGCGGGACGCGTCATTCTCGCGGTGGAGGACGACGAGCGGTTCGCCTCGATCATTTATGATCTCGCGCACGAACTCCATTTCGAATGCCTCGTCGCCACCACCGCCGAGGAGGCGCTGGTGCTGGCGAAGCAGTTCGAGCCGAACGCCATCGTCCTGGATGTCGGGCTGCCCGACAACTCCGGCCTTATCGTGCTGGAGCGGTTGAAGGCGGATTCACGCACCCGCCACATTCCGGTCCACGTCGTCTCCGCCAACGATTACACCACCACCGCCATGGCGCTGGGAGCCGTGGGAGCGATGCTCAAGCCCGTGAAGCGGGAGGAACTTGCGGACGCCCTTCTGAATCTTGAAACCCGCTTCACCCAGAAGATGCGCCGGGTGCTCGTCGTGGAAGATGATCCGGTCCAGGTGGATGCGATGAGGCAGCTTCTCGGTTCGCAGGATGTCGACGCTGTCTGCGCCCGGACAGCCGCCGAATGTCTGGAAAAACTCGGTTCATCCACGTTCGATTGCATGGTTCTGGACCTGAGCCTTCCGGATGCCTCGGGCTTCTCCCTGCTGGAGAAACTCAGCTCCGAAGACAGCTATTCGTTCCCTCCTGTGATTGTCTACACCGGAAGAGACCTCACGCCGGACGAAGAAAGACAGCTCCGCCGGTATTCAAAATCCATCATCATCAAGGGTGCGAAGTCTCCCGAACGCCTGCTGGACGAGGTCTCGCTTTTCCTTCACCAGGTGGTTTCCGACCTACCGGTGGAGAAACAGCGGATGATCGAACAGTCGATGAACCGGGAGACCGCGCTTGAAGGCCGCCGGGTGCTGGTGGCCGAGGACGATGTGAGGAACGTTTTCGCTCTCACCAGCGTGCTGGAAGGATGCGGAGTGAAATTGCGCATCGCACGGAACGGCCGTGAGGCCCTGTCCGCCTTGGAAGCTGCCGCGGAGAACCTCGAAGAACCGATCGACCTCGTGCTGATGGACATCATGATGCCGGAGATGGACGGACTCACCGCCATCCGCGAAATCCGCAAACGCCGGGAATGGAGCAAGCTGCCGATCATCGCCCTCACGGCGAAGGCGATGAAGAGCGATCAGGAACAATGTCTCCAAGCCGGTGCCAGCGACTATCTCTCGAAACCGCTCGATGTCGAAAAACTCCTGTCCTTGATCCGGGTGTGGATGCCGCGTTGACCAAGGGCGAACCGGAATGAAGGTCGGGGGATTTCACCGAGGACGCCTGAAAAGCCAGATGCCTGTGGCGAGCAGGCACAGTACCGCGGCACGAGGTTCAGGGACCACGTCGAACTCCAGTTGCCAGCTCACCAAAGTTCCCACATCGCCGCCCTCCATATCGGCGAGAAACAAGCTCCATTGTCCGTTGGGATCCATACCGGTGAAATTGGAGAGCAACGAGGTCCTCGGATCTGCGGCAAGCACAGCATCAGGATCGGTGGTCCGCCCGTCGGGAGCCCATACCCCGCCGAGCTCACCTGCCAGAGGAGTGGTTTCGTTTCCAAAAAGCGTTGTCCGGTAGGTGTGGACATCCCCCGAGGCGGCGTCATCGGAAAACTGTACATTGAAGCCGCTGTCGGAGTATCCCAAACTGTTGGTTGAGGTCCTCCCCACCCGGTTCATGAGCACCGAATTCTTCGAACCTCCGATCAACTGGACATAGTAGTCGCCGGCCATTCCGCCAGTCACCTGGATGCTCACCTTCACGCTCTGGATCTGGTCATAGGCGGTGATCACGGTCCGGGTGTCGCTCAATCCAAGCGCGGAACCATCAGGAATCGCCTGGTTGACGTTGTAATTGAACGTGATGATCGCGGCATCGGTTTCCTCCATCAGAATTACCGATGTCAGAAGACTGGTCAGCAGCGGTGCGAAGCGGCGTATTCTCATAACGGAGGTGGTTCACTCAAACATTGTTCTCAGGGAAGAGCCAGTCGATAGAAGCGGGTCGGGAAACCCGCGGCATCGGCATCCACAAATTCGAAAATTCCGTTGGGCCCCGCAACCTTCGTCGCGAGGGTTGTCCAGTTGACCATGTCGCTGGACGCCTGGATCACGTAACTTCGTCCCGGGATACCCACCATCCTGAGTCCCATCGTGCCATCCGGCAGGGACGACAAGCCTACGGGATTGGCGTTGGTGCCGAAGGCGGACAGCACCGTCACCGTGACGTTGCCAGTCGCGGTTCCTCCGAATCCGTCGGACAGCGAATAGGTGAAGGTGTCGGTTCCCGTGAAAAGATCCGGAGGCGTATAGGTGACCTTGCCGTTCAACAGCGTGATGGTTCCCCCCTGGCTGGTCAGCGGGCCGGGCAAACTTGCCGTCAGCACATCGCCGTCGGCATCGGAATCATTGAGAAGCAACTTCTGGATTTTGATGGCCACAGATTGTCCCTGCATCACCGATGTGGAGTCCGCACCAGCGACCGGAGCGCTGTTGGCACGCACCCGGATGGAAAACGTCGTGGTCGCAATCTGTGAGGGGTTCGCCGTCTCATGAACATTGACCGTGACCGGATAGACTCCCGCTCCAGGACTCGCCGTGGGTGTCCACGTCAGCACGCCCGTCGCGGAATCGATGGAGATTCCGGCGGGAGTCCCTGGTTCCAGACTGTAAACGAGAGCGCTGATGGGAAGATCCAGGTCCATCGCCTGGATACCGAGCGTGAAGGTTTGTCCGATGACCGCGATCTGGTCGTCAACCGGTGTGATCTGCGGTGCCGTGTCCTCGCCCTGGCCAACGAAGGTTGTGCGCGTGACGGCGGCGACGACGAAGTCGCCGGTGTAGGGAACCGCATTCGGCTGGAACGTGCCCGGAGTTTCAGGCAAGCCCAACCAGGAGAACGAGAGTTCAAGCTCGCCCGGAGCCCGCAGAAGATTGATCGTTCCCGCAGAATCGAGCAGTTGGGTGAGATCGAAATAGGCGCTCGATGGCACGTTTCCATCGCCCACAACCGAAATGAGCGGGTACTTGGAGTCCGTTTGTGACACCACCAGCAAGGCTCCCCCCACATTGCCATTGGCGGGTTCCAAAGCTGACAGATCGGCGAGGAGTTGCCGGGCTTCTGGAATGAAAGCAGTGCCGGAAGCGGTGGTGAACTCGGTCAGCGCGCCTGCCGCCAGTTCCGCACCAGCCTCCGACAGGGCGAGCGGTCTGACGAAATAGCGGGTGGCCGGATCCAAGCCGGTGATCCCGGTGATCGCCACCTTTTTCACCCCCATGGCCGCCTGAAGGGTGCGGTTTGCCAGCCGGGCCTCGGGAGTGCTCGACACCTCGCGCCGGGAGTTTTGCAAGGTTTGGATCTCAACACGAACCGAGTTCGTCACATCCTCCGTGCCGGCGGCATCCGTATAGATCTTCAGGCCGGGCTTCGAGGTCTCGGTGACTTTCCACGCCACCGATGCTCCGTGGGATGTCACATTCCCCACGGTGATCTGCTCAAAGGCCGGCAATCCCGAGGCGGTGGCCGATAGCAGCCCCGCGATGGCAAGCAAACGGATGAAAATCATATTCATGGTTTGTCGGTCTGTGGTTGGGACGGTGGTACTTTGAGTTCCCCCTGGCCGAGGGTTCCGGAAATCCGGCCCTTGCCGCGACGGCCTTCGAGCTGGATGGATTCGTCCCCACCGGCGAGGACCAGGATCCGGGAATAGCCCTCGGCATGGAGACGGCGGACGGTTTCCCGGTTGTCGGATTCCACGGTGTCCACCAGGACCACCAGCGGCGGGACAGCTTGAGGGGGGGCGGACTTCGCAGACCTGTCTGACTTCACTGACTTTCCGGGATTCGTGCCGGCAGCCTTGTAGTTCTTGCGGAATTCGGCGAGTCCGCGCTGGTAGGTGCGGTTTCCGGCCTTGCCGCAGAAATCCGAAACCGGCTCCTTCTGTGGAGCGGCGGCAGGCTGCTGGCCGGGTTTGGCCAAGGACTTGACCGTGGAAGCCGGAGGAGCGGCGGGCCGCAGATCCAACAGAACCACCTTCTCCTTCAACCCCGCCAGATCCTCGTAGGTGATATGCTGGACGTCTTCCGAGCGGAGGCCGGCAGGTGATGTCTGGGGAGCTCCGGACAGGGCCTTCCATGCGGCGAAGCCTCCCTCCAAGACCTCGACCTTCCACCCCGGACGTTGGTTCAAGGATGCGGCGATCGCCCCCACATCCACACCGGCCATGCCATCGTCAAAGAGCACCACCGCCGAAAGAGGGGGAAGTTTTTTGGTTTCGATGACCGCGGCGGGAATGTTCATCGCTCCGGGAATGGTTCCCAACTCATACCGGTTCTGGGAACGAAGGTCGATGAGCTGGACGACCTCGCCCGCCTGGAGTTTTCGGGAGAGTTCCGTCGCGGTGATCGCCCGCGACATGGTGCTGAGCCCTGCCAACAGAAGCGCGGCGCGGAGGACATGGGAGGTCAGGTTTCGGGTCATGACAGTTTGGAAAAAATGTAATGTAAGAAAGGTGGTCATGGTTTCCATCCAGAGACAGGATTTTTCATTTCCAACAATAGCGTCGCAACACGCGGGATCGAGAAATCACTGCCGACAAGGCTGCCGTCACCCGCCACCTCGACCGCCCGCCAGCGGCCGGCAAAGGCGTCATAGTAGCGGAGCCCCTTCAAGTTCGCGGCTCCGATGCCGGCGACGACACCGTGGGCGGTCTCGTCCACGGGGAATCCGGTGTGACTGAAAACATTGAGCCCGGGGTAAAGGTCCAGTGTGTTTTCACCACCGGCCCCGAGGTCCGCCATATTGGAGCGGTCGAACTCCACCCAGAGGAAAGTCCCTTCGGTGATCGGGAAATCCTCGCCCGACGCCGACGTGCCGTCGAAGGTCGCCTTTTTCGAAACCAGCGGGCTGAAGGACTCATAAGTGGTCACCGAGGAAATCCCTCCCTGCGTCCCCCAGTCCGCGAGCAACTGGAACGCCGAACCGAACCGGGACGCCAGCGCCGGTGTCACGGCCACCGCATTCGCATTCACCGATACCGGCTGCAGTCCGGGCAACAGCGAGGCCACCGCGCGCTGGCTGGATGTGCCGGGTTCCTCCGTCCAAACCGCGAATCCATTGCCCAGCGAGGCGGAACCGAAATACGATCTCGCACGGGTCAGGGAGACATCGCTCTTCGTCTGGAGGTCCATCAGTCTGAGATTTTCCGTGAGGACACCGAGCGAGTCTTCTTGATAGAGCAGCCACCAGCCGGTGATTTCCGGATTGATCTCGTTGTAAGCCGTGTCCGTCACCCGCTCTTCAACGCCTTTCAGGAGGTCATACAGGTAGATGTCGACCTGGCCGTTGCGGTTGTCCTGCCATGCGATGAGATCGCCGAAAATGACGGGATTGTTCTGGCCGTAGGTATTGTTGGTGATGCGGCGTCCGGTCGTCGCCTCGAGATCGTGGAAGTAAACCTCACCCGGTCCGACATCGCGATGATCTTCCCAAACCACGCGTCCGGCGTGCACGCGCGGACGGAACTGATCCCCTTGCCCGGGGTTCACGATGAAGCGGGCACCCGTTTCCTGATTGCTCGCCTCCACCTGCCACGGCGCGGATGGATTGTCCGCGAGGCGTGTCTGATAAACCACCCACGGCCACGATACCGAAGGATTCACTTCCAGCTTCGAAGCGGAATCGGTGACCACGCCGCTCGCGGAGGTGGCGAGATTTTTCCAGACGATGTCGGTGGTGTTGTCGGAGCGGCGCGCCTGCCAGACCACGTATTGACCATCGGTCGCCGGGTTTTCCTGATTGTAGTCCGGATCCGGTGAAACCGACACGCTGGCGGTACCGGTCGCGAGATTGCGGGCATGGATGGAGGAAACCCCTGCATTGTTCTCCTGCCAGACAGCCCAGTCACCCGCCGCCCTTGTTTTGGCAGCACCCTTGTCCGTGTCGGCAAGCGTGAGCTGGCGGGCGGTCAGCCCTTCGATGACCAGGATCGCGGCGGCGTAGGTCTTGTTGCCGAGAGGGTCGGTCAGGGTGAGCAAGGCGGTGTAAGGTCCGGGAATCTGCGGAACCCCGGAGTCGTCGCGACCATCCCAGGCATAATTCAAGGTCGTGCCGGCCACATTCGGGAAGGTGCGTGTGCGGACGAGGGGAAGGCTTCCGAACTGATAGCCGTAGGTTTTGTCGAATTTCCAAGAAACCTGCGTGGCGGACGCCTCCGGCTGCCACGCGCCTCCCCTTCTGCCGATGAATTTCACGGTTTGATCCCCCTCTGCCAAACGCTCCAGAACCAACGGGACGGAAAGCGCCGCCTCAGGACGATAGTAGCTGTTGTTTCCAATCGTCCAGCGGTAGAGCGATGCCGTCGCATCCGAAGGATTCAGGGTGACATTCGCCGCGTTGTTCGACGGGGTGGCGGGAACTCCGGCGACATCCAGCGCGGGTGCGGTGCCGGAAACAGTCCATGCCACCTGCAAGGCGGAACTTTCTTCCGGAAACGAACCGAGGGTCGGCCGGGCGAGCACCGAGACCGTCACACCACCCGAAAGCCCCGACAACCCGATGGTCTGTGAGACAGGGCGTTCCTCGCTCCAAGGTCCGCCGTTGACGGAGTATTTGTAGAAATCAGTGAACTGCCCGCTGACAGTGAGACTGGCGGTCGCACGGGATGTGGGCGTCGGAGGAACTCCCGCGATGGAAGGCCAGGCCATAACGCCCTGATAGATCTTGAGGTCGCCATTGATGGTCAGGGCGGAGGGAGGAATGGCAGCAGTGATCGGAATGGTCCCCGCACGGGTCGAAAGCAGGTTGGTCGGGAACATGCTGGGACGTTCCAACACCAACTGCGGCGGAGCGTCGGCACCCGGCACCACCACCGTCGCGGTCTTCGCGGTTTCGGCATTTCCGGCCGAGTCCGTCGCATGATAGTCGATCACATAAATCCCCGGAGCACCCAGGGTGAATGGCAGACCGGGCCGGTAGGCCGCGCCGTTGATCCGATAGACGATGGACACCGGACTCTGGTCCTCGGAGGTGAAATAGAGCTGGGTGGTGCCAACCGTGTAGAATTTCCCCGCGCTTTCGGTAACCTCACCATTGAAACGAAGCCGTGTCACCGGAGCGGTGTTGTCCACGACCCCTTGCTGATAGGTGATGCTGTAGGTGTAGGTCTGGCCGTTCTGGACACGGTCGAAGATGTTCAGATAGGTCAGCTTCTGGTTGTCCGTGCGGCGGTAGCGGATGTTCGTCCACACGTTGCGCGGGTTGAGCACCTTGCCATCCGACCGGACCACGCTCTGGATGCCGAAGAGGGCTTGGGCCGGATCGTCCAGACGCATGTAACCCCAGCCCTCCCGGTCAGCGTTCAGCGTGACAACGGCGTTCGCGGCACCTGTCGCACCGGAGATGGTCGCATCCTGCAAATGGTTCACCGGCAGGATCGAGCCGTCGGTTTCATAAAGGGCGTCGGGAATCATGTTTTCGTCGCGGTCGGTATCCGCCAGGAAATCGAGGAGGCGGTCGCGTCCGGGTTCGTCGTTGATGACCTCGGCGGCGATGAAGTGGGCGTTCAGCGACTTGATCACGGAAGTATCACGTCCGCCGAGTTCATCGGCATGGGTGAAGGAAGCCTTGAAGTCGACGAACTCTCCCGACAACGTCGTGATCATGTCCCAGGCTCCCTTGCGGGTTTCGCCGGGATTGATGTCTCCCAGATCAACCAACAGCGATGACTCGTTGAGCGGAGAATCCTGGACCCGCGCGCCGAGCAAACGGGCGACCAGCAACAGTCCGTTCTTATTCTCCGTGATCTTCGGCTGCTGGGAATTGATCTTCAGCTTTTTCGCGACGCCGTGTCCCGCGTTGTGCACCATGACACCAAGGGTGAACGGCCGGGCGCTTTCCACTTCCGGTGTGAAAGGATCATCCGCGGTTACGTCGCGAGGTTGGAAATAAGTGATCTCCAGCTGCGGCTCGGGCTTCACCGTGATGGTGTCCTCCACCACCAGCAAGGTCTCAGCAGGAAGCGGCTCGCCACGCATTTTCGCGGCGAGGCTGCAACCGATGGCATATTCCAATCCCTGCGGATTGGTGCCTCCCGTGGCGATCTTGGGGATCAGGAACCAGCGGACCACCGCCTTCTTGGTGGGTTCGACAACACCGGTCCCGTCGATACGGTTGATGTTTTCAAACGTCGGTGGCTGCACGAAGAACAGGTTGGAAGCATCGTTTCCGGTCACTGGATCGCGGAACGTCAGCTTCGCGGAGAAATCCGTGATCGGGTCCGCACCATCGTTGTTGGTCACCTCGAGGGTGGCTTCGAAACCGATGCGCTCCACGGTGAGTTCCTGGGCGATGGCGATTTTCACCCTTGAGCAGAGTCCCTGGAACTGTTGCTGGGCACGTCCGTACGGAGCTGCAAGCAACGAGAACGCCGCGATCAGGACGCAAAGCAGGCGATGCATGGGTTCGTGTTTCATCGAAGGGGTGCGGTGGAGATTTCTGTCTTGGGGAAGGCGGACTGGTCTCCGGTTTTCTGAAGGCCGCAGAGATCCTGGACCATCACGCCGGAAGCGAAGAAGGCGTTGGCGGCATTCACCTCGAGGGTGTAGACCTTGTGGCGTCCGGGGATCGGCTCATTGGCCGCGACCTCCAGCAGCGCACCGCTTTCGTGGTGCACCCAGTCGCCGGGTTTGAGTTCGGATGCCGCGGTCCAGCCGTTTGTATCCGCCCACACCAGATGCTCGCCGGTGATCTGGAGGTCAAGGTCCCCGTCACCCAACGGCTCGCGGCCGGCGCGGACTTCGCGGAACGTGAGCCTGCGGAGTGTTTCCGACTCGCGGATGATCAGGTCCTCGGCCTCTCCGTAGTGACCTTGCCACACCGAACTCCGGACCTTCTGGCCTTTTTTGACCTGCTCGATGGGCACCCGCGTGCCGTCCGACAATGTCACGGGCGTCCCCGCCGGGAAACAACCCCGGCCTTCGAAGCCGCCCCCGTTTCCGTTACCAGGCCCTCCGCCGCCTGACGGGATGCCGAAGTCCTTGAAATAGTTCGCAAACACGCACCCGAGGAACTTCCCGAGGGTTTCGGCGATGGCTTCCAGCCCGACGAAGCCCATGATGAAGTCCACGGTGTCGATCGTGACGATGAGCGAGCAGACCAGCGCGGCGGTCATGCCGTCGGTGCACTGGGCGATGGCCTTGCCGATGGCGTTGATGCCTGCCATGAAATCATCGTCAAGGATGTTGGGCTTGAAGCTGGCATCCGCACAACCCGAGATCGAGCCCCCCAGATCCGAGGATGTCACGGCACCCGTGCCCTCGGAGCCGAGGCCATTGCGGTTCCACAACAGGCGGAACGGTACCAGCACCTCCTCCTGCGCCCGGAGCTCCGGCATGTAGTTCACCAGCGGCTGGAGCGATGCATACGACGAGGTTTCTCCCTGCAACTGCACGTCGAACATGCTGATCAACCCTTCGTTCCGGACCTTGACCAGCAATGTGGTTTCAAACTGATCCGGGATATCCGTGAACTTGAAAGAAGGAGGATCAAACACCAGCACCGGGAAGGGCACCCGGGTTTCGAACGTCTGCTCGATGATGATTTCGTAACGGTCGGTGAAGGGTTTCGGGACGACCGAGAACTCGACGGTGACCAGCGATTTGGAGAGCCGTGTCTGGACGAGGTTGACTTGTCCGGGAACGACGTCGATGGTCCCCGTCTGGGTCGAGTGACCCGCCGCGGTGACCTGCCACGACCAGGTGCCTTCCTGCAGGTTCGGCACGGTGACCTCGCCGTTCGCATCTGTCAGGAATGGTCCGAGTTCCTCGCGCAGGTTGGGATTGCGCAAGCGGACTTTCGCATTCGGAACCGGATCCACGAAGATGTTGTCCACCGCGAATTTCACATCGCCGACCAGCGAGCTGGTGACCTGCGGGAAGACATTCACCCGGAAAGGAGTCTGGAGGTTGGAAGCCCTGACTTCGAAGAATCCGTTGTAAAGTCCCAGCGGCACGTTGTCGGACGGGGCGAAGGAAACACCGAAGGTCACGCTGCCGCCGACCGGAATGTCCTGCAGCAGGATGCGCCCGTCCGAGGTGCGGGGAAGGTTCACGTCCACCCAATCCAAATTGGCAGGAAGGAACATTTCCGGATTTTCAACCGGACGGAGCCCCAGGTTCTGAAGCGTGACCTGATAGCTGCGGATGCTGCCACGGTTCACCGAACCTTCCACATACCCCACCTTGGGACTGGAGAACGACAAGGCCGGCACCGCCGGACGCAGGCTCAGGCTTCCACGGAACGTGGCCGAGGCACCATCGGCGGAAAGCAATGTGAGATCAATCAGCGCGTTATCCGGAGCGTCGAGGTCAGCCGTCAGGCGGACCGCGGCGCTGCGCTGTTCGTTCGGCAGGATGTCGAACGGCGAACCCAGCAACGCGGCCCTGATGGAAGAAATTTCAACTTCGTTGCTTCCGTCCATCACAAAGACCCTTGCGCTGACGTCCACCTGCGAGGCGGGGAGATCCCCCGGATTCACGGCACTCAGGGTGATGTCGAGCGTGTCGTTTTTCGACATCACGATGTCTCCGCGACCGGGCGTGACGTAGAGCCTGCGGTAGTCGATGGTGACCTGGTTGAGCTGGTCCACCACATCCGGATGTGCGGCCCAGATGTTCAGGCGGCCCGCGAAACCGATGACCGGGGTATAGTCGAACTGGTAGTTTCCGGAACCGTCGGTGGTGACATCCTGCCAGGTGACGAAGCCGCGGGCTCCGAAGCCGAGACGCAGAGGCTTGTTCGCAAGCGGCAGCAGGGTTGTCCGGTCGATCGCCTGACCGGTGATGCGGACCTGCTCGTTGTTCGCGTAGGAGGTCTTGGCGGTGGCGGCGGTGCCATAGTAGGGTGTCTCGACCAGCGAGGAAACCGTCTGGCCGCCGATGCTTCCCGCACCGGTGAGATCACCCGTTCCGAGGCGGTAGCGGATGGCGGCGATATCGAGTATGAACGTGGCGCTGAGTCCGGCCCGTCCGAGCGATTCCGGGACGAAGATCTGAGGAATGGTGAACGAGCGGGAGCCCGAGGGCGGAATGGTGATGTAGGCGGCGCCCGCGCCATCCACCGTCACAGGACTGACGCCGGTGCCCTTGAACGGCTTGCGGTAAACCTCGACTCCCGAAGGATCGAGCACCCGCACCGAGACATCTCCCGGTTCGTTTCCGAAACTCCGGCCGATGATGATCTCGATCGGCACCGAGGATGGATTGAAGATGGTGGCGACGAAATCGGTGAGGCCACCCGCAAGCGGAGGTGACACCGGCTGCAGGGTCGCGATGTTCGGAGACCGCACCGCAGCCCGCTTGGTGAAGGATTTTTCATAGCTGACCCGTCCGCCACTCGGATCGGCGGGGCCGCGCGCGAGCAACTGGATGGTCTGCGGAACGCCCTGCACGCGGGGTGCGGGCACGATCCAGTCCATGTTTCCGGTCTCACCCGGGTTCAGCGAGAGGGAAGCCGTTGTTCCGGTCTCCAGCGAATCGGCGGCACCGGCCGTGCGGATGATGTCGAAGCGTTCGATGCGGAGTGTGCCGGACGCGGCCACGTTCGTCACGACCGGGCGCAGGGAATCGAAGTAGAACTGGGCGCTGTCCCGCTCCACTCCGTTCGCGTCGGGATTGAGCAGCAGGTTGATGCCAGCGGCGATCGCGGTCAGGCTGCGGCGCGGACTCTCATTTCCGGCGGCATTGCGGGCGGTGACTTCGTAGGTGACGCTCGTGGTGCCGAGCGGCAGTTGGTCCACGAAGAAGGTGTTCGTGAGCGGAGCACCGTTTTGTTTGGTTCCGTTCCGATAGACATTGTAGCCGGTGACCGTCGCGTCATCGGACTGCCAGGAAATGGAGGTGGCCGAGTCATCCCTGACCAATACCTGCATGTTTTTGACGGGACTGACCAACAACTCGATGGTGACCGGAGTGGCGAAATTCTCATTGCCATGCGAATCCACACTCGCGACGCGGTATTCATGGCTGCCACGCGGCGGATTGTCATTGATCGTGACAGGAGTCGGGCTGGTGAAGATCGAAGTGTCGCCGCGATAGACGTGGTAGCTGTAAGGTGTTTCTCCGGACGAGGGGGCCGACCAGGAAACGGACACTCCGGTTCCGCCGAGCGTCGCGGCGAAATTCTGCGGAGCGGGTGGCGGAGTACGGTCCGACAAGGCATTGAGCACACCCGAAGCAGGACTGTCCGCACCTCGCAGTGTGGCTACGATCGCATAGGTGTAAATGCCGTCGGCGGGTGGCGTGTCCGTGAAATCGCTGGTGGCGAGATTGTCCGCGACGAGCAGCGCGGGCACCGTGGCGTTGTTACCGGGTTCCCGGTAAATTTTGTATGATTCGGCACGGGGAACATCATCCCAGTTGATGAGAATCCGGCCGCCGGCGAGAGTCCGGCCGCTCAACCCGGTGGGCCGGGCCGGAGGATCCGGCAGGGCGGTGTTGTAGATCTCCAGGGTGCCCGGCGCCACGACGGTACCCACATTGCCGGAACGATCGGTGACACTCAGGCGGAAAAATCCCGTGCCACGTCCCATCGCGGGAGTCATCGGAAGCGAACCGGTCCACGACAATCCTGATCCGGTCAGAATAATCGGAACATCCGCGCCGACGGGCGGCTCGAACCGCAGCGTCGGGGTCGATCCGACGGCGGGCGGTTCCGACAATTGAAGGCCGAGTTGGAGGGTGACCCCGGTCTGCGTCTGGATTGGAGCCGCCCTGTCGTAGGAAACGAGGGCGGTTGGTTTCGTGACATCGAAGCTCAGTGCGGGTCCCGCCGGACTGCCGGTGAAGTTGTTACCCGCAAGGTCGGTCGCCGAGGCGATTACCGTCGCGGTTCCCGACTTCGCCGACAGATCGGTGACCGCGAAGTTCGCGGTGAACTGAGTGGGTGACTGGCGGATGAGCGTGACAGCCACCACCTCTCCCGAGCCTGCCGGACGGATCGAGAACACCGGTGTGGCCACCAGGGCCTCGCTCGATGTCACGGTGATGACCAGATTTCCAGGACCTGCGGGAAGGGCTCCGTCATACGCGACCGTCAGGACAGGTTTGGAGAAATCCAGGGTGATCGCCCGCTGGTTGGAAAGCGGGCTCGCATTTCCCGCGTCGTCGTAGCCGACGATCGAGAAATACCACATGCCGTCGGGCAGGCTGCTGAGGACGCTCGAGGTTTGTCCTTCGATCAAGTCGCTCTGGCCGGATGCCTCGCTGGTTTGGTTGAACGGCGCGTTTTTCCAGAAAGCCTTGAATTTCGAGGGTCTCTCCCCTGTCACCGCGTATTGCCATTCAAGACGCAGTCCGCTTCCGGCCAAATATGCCGGCTCAAGCAGGACAGGAGCCGCCGGTGGTCCGGAATCGAAGACCACGGTCACCGGTGCCGACGAGGCGGAGCCCAAGCTGTCGAACGCGTCGACGACGATCTTGTTGTTACCCTCGACCAACGATACTCCGGACACGCTGAACGAACCGTCCGGAGCCGCGCTGACCGCCCCGGAAACCGTCGCCCCGTTTCGCGTGATCCGCAGGGAGATTCCGGGTTCGGCGCTACCGGTGACGGTCGCGCTGCCCACGTTCGTCACGCTGGCATTGACCGGCAGGACGATCACCGGAGCCGGTGGCGGCCCGGGATTGGCAACCACATTCAACGCCCTGCCCGATTCATTTCCGGCCAGGTCCCTCGCCCGGAGTTCCACCCGATGGATTCCGCTGGAAAGCGTGCGCGGATCCCACAAAGTGTTGAAGGAAGACGACGAACTGCGGGCCACGGCCACGCCATCCACCAGCAAGTCGATCCATTTCACGCCGAGAGGCGCTGTCGCGGCACCTGTCACCGCGAGGAGACGGGAAACGACCTGACCCTCTGAAAGGCTGAAAGCCGCGATCGAAGGTCCGCCGGTGATGTAATTGAAGTTGACCGACAGGGTTCCGCCAGCGGTCGAGGTCCCGCTGTTCGTCTGGAGATAGACCGGCTTCAATCCGGCACCTGCGGACAACCTGTATGGCAGAACGAAACCGTAAGGACGGATGCGGTAGGATTCGTCCGAAGCGAACAAATCGGTGAAAGCGACGCCCGGGAAAGCCGCGTTCTCGCTCAACCTGTATTTCACCGCGTTCACGGCCATCAAACGCAGTTCGACATCGCGCGATCCGGTATCGGTGGTTCCGGACGCGGAAGCCAGCGCGCTGCCGATCACAGGCTCACCGGTCAGGGGAGTCACTGCGGAAACCGTGCCGGCCAAGGACGCGCTGATCGTGCTGGCGGACGAACTGCCCCACCAGTTGGACGCGGCGTCGAGAACCGCGGTTCCCGATTGGGTGGCGTTGCTGGTGGTGTTCGTGAGGATGACCGATTGGCGGACTTTCACATTCGAGCTGCCTGATGCGGTCAGTCCGTTTTCATTGAATGCCAGATAGCACGACGCGGCATCGATCCGCGCGTCGTTGGATACGGAAATGCCAGCACCGCTGTTCTGCACCGCGTAAATATTGGAAACCAGCGGACTTCCCTTCGTGATCCGGAGACCACCGCCGTAACGCACCCACACACGGCTCAATTCCGAGACACCTGTGGAAGACGACAGGGTAATACCATCCCATGCTCCGCGGGCCGGTGACGCACCTTCCGCATCCGAAGTGAAATGGATGGGCAGCAGGTCCGTGCCATTGGCAACGATCTTTCCATTGAGAACCTCGATTCCGGTCCCGGAGGCGAACCGCAGGGTGGTCCCCGGTGCGATGGTCAGAACCGCGCCATCCTGGAGAATCAGATCGGCGTGGATCGGAATGACGGCCGTCGGACCGCCGATGCTCAGGTTCGCCCGCAGGGTTCCCGCAAGTGGATCGGTCCATGACAGCGGGGCCACCGCCGGATTGAATTGCCCGAGGCCGTTGTAAGCCACCACCGCGAGGTAGTAGGTCTGCGTCCGGTTGAGGGAACCCACGTCAAACGTCTTCGTGGAGGCCCCGACATCCCCTACCGGAGTCAAACCGGAAACGGTGGTGAACGGCGTGTTCTGGACGAAGACCTTGAAACGCGACAAGCCTACGAGCGTCGAGGTATCGTAGGTGCTCCAGTCCAGGCGCACCGAGTCAAGTCCGGTGGTGGTCAGCACCGGAGTGACCGGAGGTGGCACCTCGCTCTGCAGGACAATGCGGACCGGAGTCACCGCAAGGCTTGAATTGCCAGCCACGTCGACCGCGGTGACCGCAGCGAAATACTCGCGATCGGGAACCAGACCCGCGAAGACATTCGAGCGGGCGGAAGCATTTCCGCCTCCCTTCGCGGACAATCCGGCCACCGAGGTGAAATTCGTTTCCTCGATGTAATAACGGAAGCCGCTCAAATCGGCGGGTGCGCCATACGATCCCCACCCGATCGTTGCGGACGTGGGGCCGGTCGCGGTGATGGCAGGAACCGGGTTTGCAGGGACCA
The DNA here is from genome assembly GCF_016595465.1 of Luteolibacter yonseiensis. Classification (NCBI taxonomy): domain Bacteria; kingdom Pseudomonadati; phylum Verrucomicrobiota; class Verrucomicrobiia; order Verrucomicrobiales; family Verrucomicrobiaceae; genus Luteolibacter; species Luteolibacter yonseiensis. The sequence goes on from NZ_JAENIK010000012.1 coordinate 1,165,954, forward strand.
GGGCGTCAACGGTGAAGCCGTAGGATTCATCCGGATCCATCACCCTGCCGTCCCCATCGGTCGCACCTGTGATGCGGAGGGTATAAGCACCTCCGTTGGTGGCACCGAAGCCGACGCCGGAACTGCGGAAATGGCGGGCATCGGTCCAGACACCTCCGGCCGGCACCGCTGGAACCGCCGCGGCGTTTCCACTCAGGAGCGAGAACACCGGCACCACCGAGGTGGACATGTCACGATCGAATGTGGCGGTGAAGGTCACGCCGGACGAAATGGGAATCAATGTCCCGGCACTCGATGCCACACCCACAACCTTCGGTTTGAGAGAACGTTCCTGATAGATCGCTGTATATTGGAGCGCGGCGGCATCCAGCGTCGTGACCGTCTTGGTGAACGACGGCGACGTTCCGAGAAACTGGCCGTTCAGCTCGATTCGTTGGAACAGGAATTCAGACCCGTTCTTTTCAACCTTGGCGGGTGCGGTGATCGTCAGCGACTGGCCGTTGGTATAGGTCCCGGATCCCGGGATCACCGCCAGATCGGCCGGCTGTGTCGCGGTGGTCACGACGTGGCTCGGCACCGACTCCCTGAAGAACGCGATGATGTTCCGGTTCGCGGTGGCGGTGAAGGAGAGCGGTGAAGTGTTGCCTATGCTGGAGCCCCCTTCTTCCCAGTGATCGAAGAGGTATCCGGCCGCGGGATTCGGAGTCAGCGAAACCGGCGTGTTGATGGGGAAATTTCCAGTTCCCGAGACACTCCCTGTCCCCGGCACAGCCACTGTGACGGCTACCTGGAACTGTGGCAGTCCGAAGACGGCCACCAGATTGCGATCACGCGTCGGAACAAAGGTATAGGTCGCCTGCCCGCTCGCGAAAGCGCCGTCTTCCGTCCAGTTGAGGAAGACATAGGGAAGGACCGAGGTATTGGCCGTCGCGGTGACAGTGGCGGGCAAGCCCTCGCGGAGCGCACCTCCGCCGGTCACGCCGCCCCCACCCGCCGGAGAAGCGGAAACGGCGACGTTATACAGCCGGTAGATCCGGAAATTGTCCTGCACCGCGTTTTGTTCCGCGCTGGCATGACCACCCGTCCCGAACTCATATAACAGGTCGCCGGAATCGGCCGATACCGTGACCAGATAGTAGCCCGGCGCGGATGTGTTGATCTGGCGCGATTGGGTGATGGCGGCAGTTGCCGCCAAAGGCGAACCTACGGGAATGGTGACATCCTGGACCAGTTGCGAATTCGTCGTGTTGAGCACCTGCAGCCGTGTCGTGTGCCCGGCAGCCGCCGTTCCGGTTCCTTTGTTCGTGATGTTCCAGGAAATCGTCCGGTTGCCGTCGCCGTCGGGTTCCGAAATCGCAAGCTCTTCGGGCGAAAGGTCGGGATAGTCCTTCAGGATCACATTGAACGGATTCGAGGTCGCCGTGATGTTGTCCCCTTCCTGGAGAATCTCGTCCACGTTGTTGGCGGAGTCTGTTTTAACCAGAAGATAGAAGGATCCCGGCAGACCGTCCTTCAGTGCGAGCGATTGGTTCACGCTGTAACCCGCACCGGCGGCGAGGCTTCCATTGTGGGTGAGGAGGGCCAGTTGGATGTCGTCGGCATCTCCATAGACCGCATTTTGCGACATCACCACTCGATCCACCCAAATGCTCGCGCTGGTCGCCAGATTTCCAACGTTGCTAACGGTATAGCTGAGGTTGATGCTGTCACCAGTCTTGAGACCCGGCGTCGTGATATCGTCGAGACGGGTGACGCGGAGGTTCGGGAAATTGATCGCGGATGTCGGCAGGACACGGGCATCGAGAATATAGTCGCCGTTGAGTCCCGTCGTGCCGAGGCTACCCCGGATCAGCGCGTAGTAACGACCCGTGGTCGGGATCTGGATTTCCGCCGAACCATCTCCCGCCACGCCATTGGTTTCCGCCATGAGCGTTCCCGCCTGCGAATAAATCGCGACAATCGGGCCGAGGGTGGATCCGGCCGGATGCCGCGCCGTCAGGAACACGGTGTTGCCGGAGGAAATTTGTCCGAGATCGAAATAATCGAGCTCCGCATTGGTGCTGATGAATCCCGCGATCGAAGCGGTGGAAATTCCTCCGACCTGGGCGAATGTCACCGGGTCGGCCGTGCCGAGCGAGTCGTTCTGCTCGCTCTCGGATTGCATCCCCCGCATGAGCGAAACCCTGAACCGGTGCTCGGTGCGGATCCCGTGGTAATCGTCGATTCTCAGACGGTAGTCACCCGTCTTGGCGAGCGTGATCGGGTTGTTGGACTCGAGGCTGTTGCTGGCCAGATTCCGCTCGAAAACCACCTGCCCGTCCGGGTCGGTGAGATACCAGTTGAGCATGTAGCTATCAGGCTCGAACGGCATCGCCACCTCGAAGGCCATCACGTCTCCGGCTTCGGCGGGGAATGTCCAATATTCGATGTCTTCCGAACTGGACAGCACACCGCGGGCATTGGCGGTGAGATAACCGGGGATGCTGGTATCGAAAACCAGCAGACCGGCGGACGTACCGGAATTGTTGGGTTCCGTCTCGGTGGCAAAGCCGGACGGTCCGGTGATGGTGAACGCCCGCTGGAACGGCAGCGGCAGGTTGTTTCCTGTTTTGTCGCGCAATCCCGAGGTCGCGGTGAAGACATAGTTGCCCGGCCGCAACGGCCCGTTTGAGATCGTGTAATTGTTCGACAGTCCTGACGTGTAGTTCGCCGGAATCACCGGAATCACCGAATCATCCGCTGTCGAAAACGACCCATCCGGACCGGCCCAGACCAACGTGTAGTTCGACGCGTTGGTCACCGTCGTCGCCAGCATGTCCTTGTTGAATGAAAGGCTGAACGAAGTCACCAACGCCTCCCCGGAAGGATTCGGCAACGTGCAGGCGGTGATCGTCGGCGGCACCGTGTCCGAGATCGCGATGTCCGCGAAATACTCCGCCATCAGCCCCAGACCCGAACTCCCGCCCACACGCACGTAATACGTCGACTCGTCACCCGCCTTCAGCGTGTACACCAGCCGCGTCGCAGTCACCTCGTCCGGCGCCATTTGCGTCCCGTCCGCCTTGAACAGCGCCAGCGTCGGAACCAGCCCGGACGTCGACGGCAGACGCACCGTCACCCCCACCTGCGTCCCGGACGCCAGATTGCCCAGGCCATACCAGTCGCCCGACGTGTCGTATCCCGCCAGGTAGCCGCCCACCGTCGCGCCGAGCGAGTTGCCCGACAGCGTGAACGAAACCCCGTCCGCCTGCGAAAGCTGGTCGTTGCCCTCGCTCTCCACCTGCGTCCCCACCGGGGCCAGGCTCGCCCGGAAACGATACTCGCCACGATAACCGTAGTAGGGGCTCACCCGCACGTAGTAGGTCCCGTCGCGCGGGATCACCACCGGCGGACTCTCGCCGCGCCAGCCCGCATTGGTGTTGGCGAAACTGGTGAGACCCGCGCCGGTCTCGTCCAGCACCTCCCAGCCCAGCCCGGCCGCCTCCGTCGCCGTCGAGTGGTCCACCGCCACCGTCAGCACCTGGCCCCGCGACGCCGTAAAACTCCAATAATCGCGGTCCGGGTCGTCCGACAAAAATCCCCGCCCGAAGCCGTGGCGGATCCCCGTCGCCGTGTCGTCCGCCGCCAGCGGCGCCCGCGCGTTGCCGTCGAGCACCCGCAGCACATGCTCGTCATTGTCCGCCACGACGAGCTCGGCCCGTCCGTCCCCGTCCAGGTCCGCCGCCGCCACCCCGTAGGTGTTGTACCAGTTGCGCCGCACGTAGCTGAAACCGAACGTCCCGTCCGCGCGGTTCGACGCCACCGTCAGGTGGTCGTAGCCGCCCAGCAGCAGGTCCGGCCACGAATCCCCGTTGACATCCGCCACCTTCACGAACTCGTTGTAGTAGCCGTAGTTCAACAGGAAATCCACCCGCGTCCCGAACGTCCCGTCGCCGTTGCCCGGGAAGATCCAGTAGCTGTAGGCCGGGTTGTCGTTGGCCACCGCCACCAGGTCCGGATTGCCGTCACGGTTGAAATCCGCCACCTTCAGGTCCGACACGTTCGGACCGTCCGGCATGTCGAGGAACGACGGCGCGCCGAACGTCCCGTCCCCCACCCCGAGGAACACCGCCAGCCGGTCGCCGTTGTCCATGTCGCCCACCGCGAGGTCCGCCTTGCCATCCTTGTTGAAATCCCCCGACGTGATCCCCCACGGCCGGATCTTCGGAGCCAGCGACAACCCGAGCCTGCTCTCGGTGAACGAACCCGCCTTGTCGTTGAGAAGCACCGAGACCGAATAGCCCGTCGTCCCGTCCGTCCCGTTGTTGGAGACCACCAGGTCCGGATAACCGTCCGCGTTGAAATCCCC